>SKIM01000077.1 GCA_007116445.1 Natronohydrobacter sp. | reverse complement strand
CAGTCCAGATGGCCGAGACTATGGCCGGATCTTCCTGCGCAGCGAGGTTGAACAGGGCCTTCGTCCCTAGATGACTGGGCGATGGAAGGCTCGCTCGAGAAAAACCAACAATCAGCCTTTTGGCCCCTTACGGATGACCTTCATCTAACCGCATCTGCATGACCCGTTTCCGGGAGGCCAACGGCATCACGCAGGTGTTATTACGACGTCAAAAAAACGCTTGACAGCCTCTGCGTAAGCTTATGGTTGCGTTTGCGCACTCATATGGTTTTTCTGGGTGTTTATCACTGGTTTTGCTATCCGCATTTCGACTGGCCGCAGGCGCGGCATGTCATGCAGCCTTCGATCATCACCATTTCATAGGCCCCGCAGGAGGGACAGGCGCGCGCAGAGGGCCGCTCGTCTGTAGAAACCTGATGCGGGTCCATCTTCAATCCAAGCCCTTCGCCCGCGATGAAGCCGATGCGGATCAGATGCTCCTCGATCACGCCCCCGATCGCGGCAAGAATCGACGGGATATAGCGCCCTTGCACCCAGGCCCCGCCGCGCGGATCGAAAACGGCTTTAAGCTCCTCGACCACGAAAGACACATCGCCCCCACGCCGGAACACGGCCGAGATCATCCGCGTCAGAGCCACTGTCCAGGCGAAATGTTCCATATTCTTTGAGTTGATGAAAATCTCGAAGGGCCGTCTATACCCATTGATCACCGTGTCATTGATCGTGACATAAATCGCATGTTCGGATCCGGGCCATTTCAACTTATAGGTGTGCCCTTCGAGCGCCGCGGGCCGATCAAAAGGCGTCGAAAGATAGACCACATCCGCGCCCTTATCGGCCTCGGGCGCGGCTTCGGTCTTTTCCGACACCGAGAGCACCGAGCCTGTCACCGCATTCGGGCGGTAGGTCGTGCAGCCCTTGCAGCCCATGTCCCAGGCGGCCATATAGACGTCCTTGAAGGCCTCGAAACTGATATCTTCCGGGCAGTTGATCGTCTTGGAGATGGAACTGTCCACCCATTTCTGTGCCGCGGCCTGCATGCGGACATGATCCATCGGCGCGAGCGTCTGGGCGTTGACGAAGTACTCGGGCAGATCGGTCTCGCCATGCATCTCGCGCCAGAGCCGCACAGCGTAATCCTCGACCCGCTCTTCGGTGCGCGATCCGTCCTTCTGCAACACCTTGCGCGTGTATTCATAGGCAAAGACCGGTTCGATACCAGAGCTGACATTGCCCGCATAGAGGCTGATCGTCCCCGTCGGCGCAATCGAGGTCAGAAGCGCATTGCGGATCCCATGGCTGCGGATGGCGTCGCGCACATCCTCATCCATCGCGGCCATATTCGCGGAGGCGAGAAAGCCCTCGGCGTCAAAGAGCGGAAACGCCCCCTTCTCGCGCGCCAGCTCGACCGAGGCCAGATAGGCCGCCCGCGCAACCTTGTGCATCCACGCATCCAGCTGCGCCACCGCTGCGTCCGAACCGTAGCGCAGCCCCACCATCAGCAATGCGTCGGCCAGTCCCGTGATCCCCAGACCGATCCGGCGCTTGGCTGCTGCTTCCTGCGCCTGCGCGTCGAGCGGGAAGCGGCTGGCATCGACGACATTATCCATCATCCGAACGGCGACGCGCACCAGGTCATCGAGCGCGGCCGCATCCAGCCGCGCGGCCTGCGAAAAGGGCTCCACCACAAGCCGCGCCAGATTGACCGACCCCAGAAGGCAGGCTCCATAGGGCGGCAGGGGCTGCTCGCCGCATGGATTCGTCGCGGCAATCGTCTCGCAGTAATTCAGGTTGTTCGCCGCGTTGATCCGGTCGATGAAAATCACCCCCGGCTCGGCATAATCATAGGTCGCGCGCATGATCCGGTTCCACAGATCGCGCGCCTGAACCGTGTGGTAGACCCGGCCATCAAAGACCAGATCCCACGGCCCATCCGCTTTCACCGCCTCCATGAACGCATCCGTGACCAGCACTGAGAGGTTGAACATCCGCAGCCGCGCGGCATCCTGTTTGGCGGCGATGAAGCTCTCGATATCGGGATGATCGCAGCGCATCGTCGCCATCATCGCGCCGCGCCGCGAGCCCGCAGACATGATCGTGCGGCACATCGCGTCCCAGACATCCATGAAGGACAAAGGCCCCGACGCATCCGCCGCCACACCAGACACTGGCGCGCCCTTGGGACGGATGGTCGAGAAATCATATCCGATCCCCCCCCCCTGCTGCATCGTCAGTGCCGCTTCCTTCAGCATCTCGAAGATGCCGCCCATGCTGTCGGGGATCGTGCCCATGACGAAACAGTTGAACAAAGTGACCGCCCGCCCTGTCCCCGCGCCTGCCGTGATGCGCCCTGCGGGCAGAAACGTGAAATCTTCCAGCGCGCGATAGAAACGGTCTTCCCATAGGGCCGGTTCCTGTTCGACCTCGGCCAATGCGCGGGCGATGCGGCGCCAGGTGTCCTCGACGCTCAGATCGACCGGCGTGCCATCTGGTGCCCTCAGCCGATATTTCATGTCCCAGATCTGTTCAGCAATCGGGGCAGCAAAACGGCTCATCGCGCGTATCCTTTGTGGCGTGGCAGGAAAGAACACCCAACATACGCCCCCTGCCCCAATCGGTCAACGCAAAGACCACAGCCTTGGCAAAGGTGCTCGGATCACGGTAGAGCGTAGGAGGCGCATGACGACAGCGGCGATGCAGGGCAGGATGAGCACCATTTCAGAAGGCTGGGCGCGCCATGTGGGCGCATTGGGGGTGACCCAGATCATCGGCTATGGGACGATCTATTATGCCTTTCCCCTGCTGGTTGGCCCTGCAGCACAAGAATTCGGCGTCAGTCAGACCTATCTTTACGCAGTATTCTCTATCGGGCTGTTTCTCGGCGGGGTCGTGGCCAGCATGGCCGGTCCCTGGCTCGACCGCTTCGGCGCGCCGCGCGTCATGGCAACCGGCAGCGCCTGCGCGGCGCTTCTGCTTGCGGCGCTGGGTGTTGCGCCCAATCTGTTCGTCTTCTCCGCCCTGATCATTCTGCTCGAGGCGCTGAGCTTTCTTGTCCTCTATGATGCCGCTTTCGCGGCCCTCGCGCTTGGTGTGCCGATTGGCACGCGCCGCGCCATCACACGACTGACACTGATCGCAGGCTTCGCGTCGACCTTGTTCTGGCCGCTGACCGGTTTTCTGACCGAAAACCTCGGCTGGCGCGAAACCTACCTGGTCTTCGCTGCGCTGCATCTGGCACTGGCGCTGCCGCTGCATTTGTGGCTGATCCGCCTGACCCGACCCGGCACTGCCATCGAAGGCGAGGACCTGCCGCAAGCCGCACAACCCGAATGGCCCATCGTGAAGGGTGCCCGCGTCAGACCGGCCTTCTGGCTGCTGGGCATCAGCTTCGCGCTGACCGGGATCGTGATTGCAGCGCTCGGTGTGCATTTTGTCCCAACCCTGCTCGCGCTCGGACTTGGCACGCAAGCCTATCTCATCGGCATGCTGATGGGGCCTGCGCAGGTGATGATCCGGCTGATCGACGCAACGCTATGGCGCAACTTCCACCCGTTGAGCGTTGCGCTGATTTCCGGGATCGCCATCGCTGGAGCTGTCGCTGCGTTGCAACTTGCAGGCCAAGGGCTGGCCTTCGCCATCACCTTCGCTCTGGTCTTCGGCGCAGGCCAGGGGCTCGCCAGCATCGTGCGCGGCGCAGTGCCACTCGCCTTGTTCGGTGCGCCAGGCTACGGGCGCAGGCTTGGCCATCTGGCCGCGATGCGCAACCTGACCATGGCCGCGGCCCCCTTTGCCTTTGCACTGAGCGCAGAGGCCCTGGGCCTGCGCCTGACATTGCATGCAAGCCTTGCCATTGCCCTTACAGGTTTTGCCCTACTTTTTGCGCTGCACCTGCTGGTGCGACGCAGCCCGAACCCGTAAGAAAGCCGCATGAGCACTGTCCATCTGATCAAACTCTGTGTCGGCGCCGAACAGGTCGAGGATCTGGCCGCTTGGCAGCGCAACCCGCGCGCCCTTGGCCCCGATGGCCTGCCGCGCCATGTAACCCGCATGTGGCCCAAACGTGCGACAGAAATCCTGAATGGCGGTTCGCTGTACTGGGTGTTCAAAGGCGTGGTGCTGGCACGTCAAAGCATCCTGCGGCTGGACGAAGTCTCAGGCGGTGACGGCATCATCCGCTGCGGCATCGTGCTGGCCCCCGAGATCATCCGCACGGCTGCTGCCCCAAAGCGTCCATTTCAGGGCTGGCGCTACCTGCAGCCCAAAGACGCGCCACCAGATCTACCTCAAGCGCGTGCCGGAGATGACAGATTGCCGCCGGAACTCGACGCGGCGCTCGCGGATCTGGGCCTGCGCTGAGCGGCATTTTCTCAGGCCGAACATGCGCTGTGATGGCCGCGCGTCACGGCGAAATGGCTCTCTGGGTTCAACCGATCCGCTGCATGATCGGGAAAGTCTCGAGCAGCCACCAGCTGAAGGCCGAAAACGCCCCTGTGACCAAAGCTACCCCGACTGCGATCAGCATCAGGCCCATGACCTTCTCGATCATGCCCAAATGGCGCTTGAGCCGGTTCATCACCCCCATCGAGCGCTGCACGAAGATCGCGGCGAGCAGGAAGGGCAAGCCCAGCCCCAGCGCATAGACGCCCAGCATCGCCGTGCCGCGCGTCACGGTCGCTTCAGTTGCTGCCATGGTCAGGATCGCGCCCAGAACCGGACCGATGCAGGGCGTCCAGCCGAAGGCAAAGGCCAGCCCCAGCACATAGGCTCCGAAGGCGGATCCGCCTCGGTCGCCTGCATCAATCCGCGCTTCGCGCATCAGAAAGGGGATACGGAACGCGCCCAGAAAATGCAGCCCGAAAACAATCACCACAACCCCGGCGATCCGCCCGAAAAGTTCCGCATTGCGCAAGAACAGATGCCCCATGGTCGAGGCGGTAAAGCCCAGAAGCAGGAAAACCGTTGACAGCCCCATGAAAAAAAACAGCGCAGGCAGGATCGCGCGGCGCGACGCGCGACCTTCGGCCGTCAGGTCATTCATGGAAATCCCGCCCATATAGGCCAGATAGGGTGGCACGATTGGCAAGACGCAGGGCGACAGGAAAGACAGGATGCCGGCGCCAAAAGCTATGCTCAGCGCCAGGATCAGCCCCGCATCGAAAACGTCAATTCCAAACATGATGCTGTTCCTGCCCTGTCTCGTCCGCCCAACAGATACGCGTCCCTTGCGCGCACGTCATCGCCATGTCCGTCACGATCCCGTGCGCTGCGAAGCTATGTCGCAGCCCGAACAGATCAGGCCGCTTTGCAGGCGACCTGATCTGTCACTGGTTCAGGAATTGACCGACCACCATCCGCGCCGTTTCTTCTGAGGCGCGCTCGGGGCTTCGGTCGCCTGCGGCGTGGCCTCTGGCTCAGACCGGGGCGCTGTCGCAGGCTCTGGTTCAGGCGCGGCCTCAGGCTCCGATGCGGCAGCCGCTTCTGGCTCGGAGGGCGCGACAGTCTCAGGCGAAGGCGAAGGCGCTGCCGCCGGCTCTGCTTCGGTGACGGCTTCGCTCACGGCGACGGGCTCCGATGCAGTGGATATGACGGGTTCCACCGCATCCAGCGCCGCTGCGGGCACAGCGTCGGGCACGAGGTCGACCGCGCCAACGGGCGCCAGAGCCGTTTCCCCCTGCACCACGAGCGCTTCACCTGCCGGCTCTGTGACCGCCGCATCATCGACCGGGCGCGTATCGGTGACCAAGGCAGCAGCGCTTGTATCCTCTTCTGCCGCTTTCTCGGCTTTTGGCTTGCGCCGCGACCGGGTTTTCTTGGCCGGAGCCTCTGCTGCGGGCGCGGCCTCTTCAGCTGCGGCCTCGGGCGCTTCGGTGTCAGATTTCGCAGTGGATTTGCGGCTGCGCGTCCGCTTGGGTTTGGGCTTGGCTGCGGGCTCCGCCGCGTCTTCCACCACTGGCTCTGCGGCAGCGACCTCGGCTACAGGCGCATCAGGCGTGGGGTCGGCCGGCGCCGGGTCGTCCGCCGCTGTCTCCGCTGTCTCGGAAGTTGCGGTTTCTTCGCCATTCTGGCCACCACCGCGCTTGCGCCGACGCCGACGCCGCTTCTTGCGGGGCTGCTCATCACTGTCGGACTTCGCCTCAGGGGCCGCATCGCTGGCCTCTTCCACGTCTTCCTCGGGCGCGATCACCTCCGGCTCGTCTTCTTCGAGCTCCGGCATCATCGTCGTGCTGATCGACACCACTTCTGATGGGCGCACTGGCACCCGCGTCGCCGTCTTGAATTTCTCGATCTCGAAATCCGGGCTGATCATGCGCGGATCCGCTTCCAGCCGGACGGCCATGTCAAAGCGCGCCTCGATCTGGGCCAGATGTTCGCGCTTGGAATTGATGATGAAATTCACCACCGCCGCTGGTGCACGCACCAGAACCTCGCGCGAGCGCCCGCGCGTGCCTTCTTCCTCGATCTGCCGCAGCACGGTCAGACCGACACTGTCATCCGACCGGATCAACCCGGTGCCATGGCAATGCGGGCAAGGCTGGGTCGTCGCTTCCAGCATGCCGGGCCGCAGGCGCTGTCGGCTCATCTCCAGCAGGCCGAAGCCCGAAATCCGCCCGACCTGGATCCGCGCGCGGTCATTTTTCAGCTTGTCTTTCAGCATCTTCTCGACAGCGGCGTTGTTCTTGCGCTCTTCCATGTCGATGAAGTCGATCACGATCAAACCAGCGAGATCGCGCAAACGCAGCTGGCGCGCAATCTCGGCTGCGGCTTCAAGATTGGTCTTGACCGCCGTATCCTCGATCGAGCCTTCGCGCGTTGCACGGCCCGAGTTGATGTCGATCGCCACCAGCGCTTCGGTGATGCCGATCACGATATAGCCGCCCGAGGGAAGCTGTACGACCGGATTGAACATCGCCGCCAGATAGCTTTCCACCTGATAGCGCGCGAAAAGCGGCTGCGGGTCCGAATAGAATTTCACGTTCTTGGCATGCGACGGCATGATCATTTTCATGAAATCCTTGGCCGTGCGGTAACCCACCTCACCCTCGACCAGAACCTCGTCGATACTCTTGTTGTACAGATCGCGGATCGTGCGCTTGATCAGGTCGCCCTCTTCATAGATCGGCGTCGGTGCGATGGATTTCAGCGTCAGATCGCGGATCTGCTCCCAGAGCCGCAAGAGATATTCATAATCCCGCTTGATCTCGGCCTTGGTGCGATTCGCGCCCGCTGTGCGCACGATCAGCCCGGCCCCTTCCGGCACCTTGATTTCGCTTGCGATCGCCTTGAGCTTCTGGCGGTCGGCCGCATTGGTGATCTTGCGGCTGATCCCGCCGCCGCGTGCCGTGTTGGGCATCAGCACACAATACCGCCCGGCAAGCGACAGATAAGTGGTCAGCGCCGCGCCCTTGTTGCCGCGTTCTTCCTTGACCACCTGCACCAGCATGATCTGGCGCACCTTGATGACTTCCTGGATCTTGTAGCGGCGCATGCGTGGCTTGCGGCGCGAACGCTCCTCTTCCACCGGGTCACCCTCGGACACGGCTTCGATACGGTCGTCGATATCTGCAGCGTGATCTGCAGCGCGGTAGGGCTCATCTGGCGCGCTGGTCTCGGCCTCGGGCCGTGTGTCACCACTGTCATCGACTGGGTCCGCCTCGGGCATGTCCGGCGTGAAATCGCCGTTTTCAGCTGCGGCCAAGTCCTCTGCCGTATCAGAATCAGTCGTGCCGAACGGTTCAGAGACAAGCAGACTGCCCCCCTCTTCCGGCTCGACAATATCCATCCCGGCAATATCGCGCGATTCCACCTGATCCGGTGCAGTGGCGCGTTCAGCCTTGGCCCCCGATCTGCGCCGCGAGGACGAACGCTGCACCGATTTGCCGCCACGGGCGGATTTGCTCTCTGCGTCATCATCGTCGCCATCATTGACGAGCGCGCGCTCCTCGGCCAGAAGCGCCGCGCGGTCGGCGGCCGGAATCTGGTAGTAATCGGGATGGATCTCGTTGAAGGCGAGGAAACCGTGCCGGTTGCCGCCGTAATCGACGAAAGCCGCCTGCAGCGATGGCTCGACCCGTGTTACTTTTGCGAGATAGATATTGCCTGCCAGCTGGCGCCGCGAGGCTGTTTCGAAGTCGAATTCCTCGACCTTGTTTCCGTCAACCACCACAACGCGGGTTTCTTCCGCATGAGTGGCATCGATGAGCATTTTCTGTGCCATGTAAATCCAATGCGCGCCACTGCGCCAGCACGACCCCGCAGCACCCTGTCATGGGTACCCGGCGGAGCCGCTGGCAAAATGGCGTGACTTGTCTGAGCGGGTGACAGCTTGCCGCGCACGCCCCGGCGCGACCAAAGCGCAGGATCATGTCCTGGCGTGGTCCGGGGCGGGATAGGTCTTGCAGCCGTCATCGCAGTTCCTGATGCACCGCGCAAGCGCGGCGAAGATGTGTCTGCCCGCCACTCCAACAACAGAGCGTCCGGGCGCTTGCGGCCTTGCGGCCGATCCATCTGCCTGTGCGACATATGACGCAATACGTCCGTCAGCCCATGCAGCGAAATTCGTTCGGGTGCTCGGCCACTGGCAGAGACGCCTTTACATCCCTAGCATAGAGGGGATCGGCCGCAAAAGCCAAGAGTGTTTTTACCGTTATGCAAAACTACGCGGGCAGAGCGCCAATTTCATGCGCGCCGCGACCCCGGGCATTAAACGTAATCGCCGCGCACCAGACCGTATTTCGCCATCTTCTCGTTCAATGTCCGGCGCGGCAGGCGCAGCTCTTCCATCACGGCAGTGATCGAGCCCTTGTGACGACGCATGGTATTGTCGATCAACATGCGCTCGAAGGCTTCGACGTGATCTTTCAACGGCTTGCCTTCGGTCGTCATGGCTTCGTCAGAGGCTTCATTATCCGCCATGATCAGCGACATCAGCGCGCTGTCCTCGCGACGTGACTGCAACACCGCCCGTTCGGCAATATTGACCAACTGGCGCACATTGCCCGGCCATGGCGCCTGCAACAGCTGTGCCGCCTCGGGCATGGACAGCTCGGGCTTGGGGCAGCCATATTCTTCGGCGAATTGCTCCAGATAGCTGCTGAAAAGCGCCAGAATATCCTCGCCCCGCATCCTCAGCGGCGGCAAGGTGATCTTGTGCGCGCTGAGCCGGTAGAACAGATCAGGGCGCAGGGCATCCTCAATGGTCTGATCAGCGCGATGCGTGTTGCAGACCGCAACGACGCGGGTTTCCGGCGGCATGCCCTGATCATTGATGAAGGCCACGATCCGCGCCTGCATCCCCTCGGACAGGCTTTCGACATCTTCAAGAACCAGCGTGCCGCCACGCCCCTCCTCGACCAGCGGCTTGCCAGTGCTGGCCTCGCCTGCGCCGAAGAGTCGCGCCGACAATGTCTCGTCGCTCTGGCCCGCGCAACTGATCGTCACCAGAGGCCGCGCCGCCCGATTGCCGACAGCATGCAGGGCATGGGCCACCAATGTCTTGCCCGTGCCCGTTTCGCCATCGATCAGAACATGGCCATCAGCCTGCCCGATATCGAGAATATCCTCGCGCAGCCGCTGCATCACATCCGACGCGCCCACCAGACGCTTCATGATGCTGCCCGCATCGGACAATTCGCTGCGCAGCGCCCGCGCTTCCAGCGCAAGGCTGCGCTTCTTTACCGCCTTTTGCGCCATGGTCATCATTTTCTCCGGGTTGAACGGCTTTTCAAGAAAGTCGAACGCGCCCAGGCGCATCGCTTCGACGGCAAGCGGCACATCCCCGTGCCCGGTGATCATGATCACCGGAATCGTGCTGTCCAGCGCCACGAGTTTTTTCAGAAGCGCCATCCCGTCGAGATTGGGCATGCGGATATCGGTGATCACCACACCGGGAAAATCCGCCCCGATTGCCGCCAGCGCTTCCTGCCCGTCGGCATAGGTTTCCGTGGAAAAGCCTGACAGCGCCAGCCATTGGCTGATCGACTGGCGCATATCCTGTTCGTCATCGACTATCGCGACACGCATCTGACGGCTCATGGCCAAGTTTCCCTTCCAGCAGCTTGCGCCCAATGGTCCAGATCCGCGCGGTCGCGCAAGCGTCCGGGCAACACATCCACGTTATTCGGCGGCATCTTGCTGCACCCCGTAGCGGGGCAGTTCCACCTCGAAAAGTGCACCGCCTTCGGGCGGGTTGACCGCTGTCAGCCGCCCTCCGTGATCCTTCACGATCCCCGATGAAATCGCAAGCCCCAGCCCCACGCCCTCGCCTGCGGCTTTGGTTGTGAAAAACGGCTCGAACAGATTGTCGAGATCGGAAATCCCCGTGCCATTGTCGCGCACGCTCAGCTTGGCCGTCTCGCCTTCGCTGATGATGATATCGATCTGCGGACTATTGGCCCCCGCAGTCGCATCCACGGCATTGCTCACCAGGTTCAGGATCACCTGCTCAATGCGCACCGTGTCGCCCATCACCATGACCGGCGCGGGCGGCACGGTGCGCACCACCAACACCCGGCTGTCGCGCAGCAACGGCTCCATCATCGTCAGCGCATCGGCCAGACAGGTGCGCAGATCAATCGGGGCAAATGCCTCGCCGCCCTTGCGCGCGAAGGATTTCAGCGTGCGCGCAATCGTGCCCATCCGGTCGATCAGATCATCGATGCGCTGGAATGAGGCCAGCGCCTCCTCGGACCGCTTGGCGCGCAAGAGCAGCCTCGCGCCCGCCAGATAGGTTTTCATCGCCGCCAGCGGCTGATTCAGCTCATGGCTGACCGAGGCTGACATCTCGCCCAGACTGGCCAGCTTGGACGATTGCGCCAGCGTCTGTTCGGCCACGGCCAGATCCTTCTGCATCCGCAGCCGCGCCGCAATCTCGCGCTGCAACCGGATATTGAGGGCGCGCAGATCGCGGCTTTCCTGCTGAAAGGCCGCCGATTGCGAATACGCGCGGCGGCTCAGGATATAGAACACGAAGGCCAGCAGCAGCGCGAAACCGGTCAGCATCAGCGCGATCGCGGCATTGACGCTTTCGCGCACCGAATCGTAGCGGGTGAAACTGACCAGCCGCCAGCCCCGGAACGGCACCCGCACTTCCGAGCGCAGCACCGCTTCGCCGCGCACAAAAGCATCCGGCGGGGTCTGCGCCCAGTCTGCCGTGACGCGCAGCGCGCGCGCAATGGCCGAAGGTGCATCGCGCAACGCCAGAGCCTCGTCCAGCGAACGACCCCGCCAGCGCGGCTCGGTCGCAAGGATGATCCGCCCGCTGGAGTCCATCAGCGCCACAGCATCCGCAAAACCCGCCCAGCTGCGCTCGAATTTCAACAGATCGGCTGCGACAGTGACCACGCCCAGCACTTCATTGCCCTGCCGCACTGAGCGCGTGAAAGAAAACCCGAAGCCGCCGCTGTCCAGCTCCTGCACCAGGAAGCCCGTGTCATTCGAGCGCCGTGCTTCCACGAAAGCCGCCTCAGTGCTGCGATCCTTGCCCAGATGCACCCGGTCCGT
>SKIM01000356.1 GCA_007116445.1 Natronohydrobacter sp. | reverse complement strand
TCGTATCAGCGCGTTCCTGCGCCCGGCCCATCGACAGGAATCGCCAGCCCATGAAGTGATACATGTTTTCATGGACCAGCCCGGAAAAGCCGGACAATTTGCGCAGCAGCACGGACATGGCCCGCGCCACGTCATCGCCGCCGCGCAGCACTGACTTGAAGCGCCGTGTGGTGTCCAGCAGGTCGCTGAGCGCATGCCAGCCATCGGGCGAGAAGCGGTCACGCACTTTCGCTGCAGCCCCGTGGGCCAGCGCGATCAAGCTCACAAGCGCGTCGGGCAGGGGCGCATCGGGGGCCAGACCAAGGCTGTCGAGATAGGCCGCCAGCGCTTCCAGCCGGAGTTCATGCGGATCGCCGGTTTCCGCAAGCCGCAGGTGATAGGCGCGCAAGAGCCGCAATGCGCCTTCGCTGCGCTCGATATAGCGGCCCAGCCAATAGAGATTGTCGGCCGCGCGTGCTGGCAGCAGCCCGGCTGGCGCCCGCTGAAACCCCGCATCGCTGACCAGTGTTTCGGGCGGCACCGGGCGCGGGGCCATGACCCAGACATCGGCAACAGCCCCGCCCGCCTGCATTGCCATGGCCTTGGGGTCATCACTTTTGCCGATGCGGGCATAGCCACCGGGCATGAAGTGCCAGCCATCCGGCGTGCGGGTTGCGAAAACCCGGATCGTCATGGGGCGCGGCACAAGCTGCCCGTCGGACCAGGCGGGGGTGGTCGAAAGGGTGACGGCTTCCTGCGCGACCAGGCTGCGGGCATTCTGCGCGATCCAGTCAGGCAGGCTGTCGCTGGCGCGCGCCTGTGCGCCCAGAACTGCATCGGCCCCGCGCGCGAAGGGTAAGGTCTGTTCCAGCGCGTCGCCGAGGATCATACGTTCGGCATGGGCCTGCACATGCGCGCGTTCCGAGGACTGGCCGCACCACCATGTCGCCACATTGGGCAGGCTGAGCGGTGCGCCGAGCAGTTTGCGGGCGATACGCGGGTAGAAAGCCATGAAGGCGCGGGTTTCCAGCACGCCTGAGCCCGGCGCATTGATCATCGTGAGCGTGGCGTCGCGCATGGCGCGCAGGATGCCCGGTGTGCCCAGCGCCGAATCCTCGCGCAATTCCAGCGGATCGACGAATTCATCGTCGATTCGTCGCCAGAGCAGGCCCAGCGGTTCCAGCCCGCGCACGGTGCGCACCATGGCCTGCCCGTTCACGATGATCAGGTCTTCGCCTTCCAGCAGCATCAGCCCCAGATAGCGCGCGATATAGGTGTGCTCGTAATAGGTGTCGTTATTCGGCCCCGGTGTCAGGATCGCCATATGGCCGCCGTCACCCGCCAGCCCCTCCATGGCGGATCGAAAAGCGCGGAAGAACCCGGCGAGGCGCTGGACATGGCCGCGCGGGAAGGGCTCGGGGAACATCCGCATCGCGGCCATGCGGTTTTCCAGTGCGAACCCTGCGCCCGAGGGCGCTTCTGTCCGGTCGCCCAGCACGAAGAACGACCCGTCCGGCGAGCGCCCGATCTCGAAGGCCAGATGGTGCAGCCAATGGCCGCCGCGCGGCGTGGTGCCGACCATCGGATGCAGCCAGTTGGGATTTCCCGCCACCAGTTCGGCGGGCAGATGGCCTTCGGCGACAAGCTGACCGGGACCATAGAGATCGGCCACGACTTGTTCCAGAAGATCCGCGCGCTGGGCAAGCCCGTTGCAGATCACCTGCCATTCGTCGTGATCGATCAGCACCGGGACATGGCTCAGCGGCCAGGCGCGGTCCTGCACGGGCCCATCCGAATATTGCCGGAAATAAACCCCGGCATCGCGCAGATAGTGATCGCCGCGCGCGAAATGCGCCTCGATCTCGCCCGGCGGCAAGGCGGAGAGCTGGCCGATGAAGCTGCGCCAGACCGGACGCATATTGCCCTGCACATCAAACAGCTCATCGGCCACGCCCGGCAGGGGGGCGTAACCTTGCAGAAGCCGGGGCAGATGCTGCGCGAGCGGGTCGGTCATGGCAGGCCCTATAGCCCTGCCGCGCGGCGCAGATCCAGTGTCATCGGGAAATCCGGGTGCGGTTGTTCGGGGGCTGGGGCATAGGCGCCCGGCGTGTGGCCATGCGCCTCGAACCGCGCCAGACGCCGGGCTTCCGCCTCATTGCCATTGACCGGGAAGGTGTCATAGCTGCGCCCGCCGGGATGGGCGACATGATAGACACAGCCGCCCAAGGCCCGCGCGGTCCATGTGTCGTAGATGTCGAAGCGCAGCGGCGCATTGACCGGCAGCACCGGATGCAGGGCCGCTGCCGGTTGCCAGGCCTTGAAGCGCACACCGCCCACGACCTCGCCTGCGACGTCGGTTTTCGCCAGTGGCACCGGGCGCTGGTTGCACATCACGCGGTAGCGGTCCTGATGCAGGCTTGTCAGCCGCACTTGCAGCCGTTCCACCGAGCTGTCGGTGTAGCGCACGGTTCCGCCGATGGCCCCGGTTTCGCCCAGCACATGCCAGGGCTCCAGCGCCTGGCGCAGTTCCAGATGCACGCCCTCGACCTCGATCTGGCCGCAGAAGGGGAAGCGGAATTCGGATTGCGCGCGGAACCATTCGGGATCGAGATCGAAGCCATGGGCGCGCAGATCGGCCAGGAGCGACAGGAAATCGGCCCAGACGAAATGCGGCAGCATCATGCGGTCATGCAGCACCGTGCCCCAACGCACAGGTGGCGAACGCACAGGATCAGCCGCCACCCGCGCGATGATCGCGCGGATCAGCAGTTGCTGGGCCAGATTCATACGCGGATGCGGCGGCATCTCGAAGCCGCGGAATTCGACCAGACCCAGCCGCCCGGTCGGCCCATCAGGCGAATAGAGCTTGTCGATGCAGATCTCGGCGCGATGCGTGTTGCCAGTCACGTCGATCAGGATGTTGCGGAGCAGCCGGTCGATCAGCCAAGGCGGCGGCAGCGGCCCGCCCGCGACCGGATCGCCGATCTGGTTCAGCGCGATTTCCAGTTCATAAAGGCTGTCATGGCGCGCCTCGTCAATGCGCGGGGCCTGAGAGGTCGGGCCGATGAACAGCCCCGAGAAGAGGTAGCTCAGCGACGGGTGGCGCTGCCAGATCAGGATCAGCGATTTCAG
>SKIM01000017.1 GCA_007116445.1 Natronohydrobacter sp. | reverse complement strand
TGTGGCCAGCCAGCCCAGTGCGCGCGCATGACCGCCCAGCCCATGCGACATGAGGATCAGCGCAAAGCGCCCTTCGGCCAGTGGCGCGTCCGGCGCGACCAGAGAGGGCAGGAACACGGCATTGCCGCCAGAGGGGACCGGGGCGCTGTCTTGGGCCGCCGGATACCAAAGCGCATACTCCATGGTGCGGGCGTGATGGGGGGCGTCGATCCGGCCCTCGCGATAGCCTGCAATCTGCGCCGAAAGACTGGCGGGAAGCAACGCGGCAAGACAGGCAAGCGGGATGAGGCGGGCAAATGTCATGGTCGATCTCTCCTGATGTCTGGATGCGCTGAAGTTGCGCAGAAATTGCGCGGGCTGGCGTCCTCGATCCGGTTCCGGCTTGAGCAAAACCGGTTTCAGCACTATGCACGTTGGCCCGACCTGATCGGGATCAGCACGATTGTCGCGAGCCCATATGATCACGCTCCCCCTGCCGCTGGTGTCCAGTCTGATCCTTGGCTTTCTGCTGCTGCGCCTGATGGTGCGCGGCGGCGGGGTGGCATGGGTCGCGGCCCTGCTTGGGGGGCTGGCGCTGCAGGGGCTGGTGATCACGCTGGCCCAGCATCACGGGATGGCCGCCGCGCGTTGGGTGCAGCCGGTCAGCGCGCTTGTGCTGCCGGTGCTGGCGTGGCTGGCCTGGAAGGTCGATGGGTTGGGGCTGCGGCTGTCCGCGCGCGACGCGCTGCATCTGGCGGGGCCTGCGCTGGGGCTGGTGCTGCGCTGGGGCGATGGCTGGCTGCTGGAAGCGCTGGTGCCGCTGAGTTTCGCAGGCTATGCGCTGGCGCTGGCGGTGTCGTTGCAGCGCACTGGCCCGGACCTGCCGCGCGGGCGGCTGGGGCAGGGGGATGTCCCGCGTCTGGTCTGGGCGGGGGGGGCTGTGGCACTGGGGCTTTCGGCGCTCAGCGATCTGGGGATTGCGGTCGCGATTGCGCGCGGTCATGCGGCCTATGTGCCGCTGATCGTGGATCTGGCGACCTCGGCGCTGCTTTTTGGCACCGGGCTTCTGGCGCTGGGGGTCGCGCAGGTGACTGCCCGCGCGGCAGAGCCGGACATTGCCCCGCCTGCGCCCAGCGAGGATGATCACGCGCTTTTCGCGCGGCTTGAGGCGCTGATGCAGTCCCGACGCGCCTGGCGCGACCCGGATCTGACGCTGGCGCAGCTGGCGCGCAGGCTGTCGGTGCCTGCCAAACGGCTGTCAGTGGCGGTCAATCTGGTCACGGGCGAGAATATCTCGCGCTATGTCAATGCCAAGCGCGTGGCTGCGGCCTGCGAAGCGCTGGGCACGGGGGGGACGGTGACCGAGGCGATGCTGGAGGCAGGGTTCATCACCAAGTCCAATTTCAACCGCGAGTTTCGGCGTGTCACCGGTCAGACCCCGAGCGCGTGGCAAAAGCAGCGCCAGGGCTGATCTGTCGCGCGTCAGAACTGTGCGCGCAACAGGCTCCAGGCCCAGTCATGCAGGCGCTGCAAGACCGGGCGATCCTGCCATTCCTGCAAGCTGATCTGCCGCGACTGTGCCAGATCCTGCGCGAAGATCTCGATCTTGGCGGCGGTGAATTCCGCGTCGAACACATTCAGATTGGCTTCGTCATTCAGCCGGAAAGAACGCTCGTCGAAATTGGTCGAGCCGATGGAGGCGAACGTCTCGTCCACGATCAGCAGTTTCGCATGCATGAAGGTGGGCTGGTATTCATGGATGCGCACGCCCGCTTCCAGCAGCGGCCCCCAGAGATGGCGCGAGGCGTAGCGCACGATTTCCTTGCTCATATGGGGGCCGGGCACGATGATGTCGATCTCGACACCGCGCGCGCGGGCCGCGCGCAGCTGTTCGACGGCGACATGGTCGGGCACGAAATACGGCGTGGTGATGCGGATGTTGCTTTGCGCCGAAGCGATGGTGGTCATCAGCATCAGATGGATGTAATTGCGGCTGCCGGTCGCGCTGAGCACCAGCTGCGTTGTCAGATCGCCCGTGGGCGCAAGCGGTGGGAAGAACGCATCGCCCTGCAGGATTTCGCCGGTATCTTCCACCCAGTTGGAGGCAAACCCGCCCTGCATCGCCGCGACCACGGGTCCGGTCACGCGGTAATGCGTCTCGCGCCATTCGTCGGGGTTGCGCGCGCGGCCCCGCCATTCATCGCCGATCCCAACCCCCCCGATAAAGCCTACGCGTCCATCGATGACCAGAAACTTGCGATGGGTGCGGTTGTTGATCCGGTCCAGCGTGTACCAGCGCAAGGGGCGGAAGCGGGTGACTTGCACCCCCCCGGCTTCCATCGCGTCGATCAGGTCGAAATCCATCGCGTTGGAGCCGGCCCAGTCCAGAAGCACGCGCACCTCGACCCCGTTGCGGGCGCGGTCGATCAGCGCTTCGGCAAAGCGCTGCGCAATGGCGCCGGACCAGTAGATATAGGTTTCGAAATTGATGCTGGTTTCGGCCTGCGCAATGGCGTCGAGCATGGCGGGGAAGATCTCGTCGCCGTTCTGCAGGATGTCGATGCTGTTGCCTGCACTCAGGTTCGAGCCGAACAGCCCGGCCAGACTGCGCTGGAAGTCTGGCGCAGCGGGGGTCATCACAGGCGTCACAGGGCCGCGCAGCTCGCGCCGGTCGGGCACAAGGTTCAGCGCGGCGATCACCGCGGCCAGTGTCAGACCCAGCACAGTGACGCCGATCCTGATGCGCCTGCGGTGGTGGCGCAGCCAGTCACGCATGCTGGGTTGCCGGGGCGCGCTGCGCTTGGGTCAGCCGTTCGGCCCATGCGCGGGTCATGGTGCCGTAGCAGTCGAGCAGCGAGTCCGCCGCGATGCTGCGCCCTTCGGTCATCCGTCCCAGCACGGTCAGGCCGGGGGCCGCGCATCCTGTGGCATCGACGTCAATGCCGCCCGTGGCAGGGGCTTCGCGCAAGCCCCCCTCGCGCAGGAGCGCGGTGATCAGCGGGTCATCGATCCGGTCAAGCCGGGGCGGCGGCAGCACCGCGTCAATCATCACTGTGGCCTGCGTGTCGCGGTCAAGCGCCCAGCCTTGCGCGGTGAGCCTGATCGCCGGGTCATCGGCCAGTGTCAGCTGCACCAGCCCGTCCTGCACCA
>SKIM01000259.1 GCA_007116445.1 Natronohydrobacter sp. | reverse complement strand
TCATCGAGCAGCCGCAGGAAATGGTCGAACAGGGCCGCATCATCCTTGCCCTTATGCGCGACATCGATCCCGCGACCCGAGAAGATATCACTGATCTTGCCCACTGCATGCACACGCCCACCCGCGCTCTGCACCCAGTCCATAAGCGTCGGCGCAGGCGGCATCATGGCGAAATCGCGGCGATTGCCGGTGCGCCGAAACCCCTCCTCCACTGAGCCGACGAAGGGACGCGCGATCACACGGCCCACGCGGCGCGCGTGCAGGCCAGGGGCAAGATCAGCGCAGAGCTGATGCAGCCGTTCCAGCCCAAACCCGGTTTCATGCGCGGCGATCTGCAGCACGCTGTCGGCAGACGTGTAACAGATCGGCCAGCCCGTCCGCAGATGCTCGGCGCCCATGGTCTCGACAATCGGGATGCCCGCCGCGTGGCAATTGCCAAGGATGCCGTCGGTCCCGGCCCGCGCGCAGATCTCAGCCACCAGATCTTCAGGGAAGGTGGGCATGGTCTTCGGGAAATAGGTCCAATCCCAGGGCACAGGCAGACCAGCGAGCTCCCAATGGCCAGAGGGGGTATCCTTGCCGCGTGACAACTCTGTCGCCGCGCCCCATCGCCCCTGCGGCACCGCCGAAAGCCCCGGTGTCGCTGCACCAGAGGCGAGCCGAATTGCTGCGCCAAGCCCCAGATTGTCCAGCACCGGCACATTGAGCGGACCCGCGCGCCCCACATCGGCACGGCCCTCAGCGCAGGCCTTGATGATATGGCCCAGTGTATTGGCCCCTGCATCGCCGAAATCGGCGGCATCAGGCGCCCCGCCGCAACCGACGGAATCGAGCACGACGAGAAAGGCGCGCGCCATTCAAGCACCGTCCATATGATCAGCCGTGAACGCCCCCGGCAGCAGATCGGCCACGCGCATGACCTGCGTGGTGCCGTTCAGCGCGGCAAGCGTGACCATCACATCCGGCCCGGCAAATTCCGCGATCTTCTGGCGGCACCCGCCGCAGGGCGGCACTGGACTTGGGCTGTCGGCCACGACTGTCATCTCGGCGATTTGCGTTTCGCCTGCCGCGACCATGGCGGCAATCGCGCCGGCTTCGGCGCAGGTGCCTTCGGGATAGGCGACGTTTTCCACGTTGCAGCCGATATAGACCTGCCCGGACGCACTGCGCAACGCAGCCCCGACCTTGAAGCGGGAATAAGGCACATAGGCGTTTTCGCGCACGCGGGTCGCCGCTTCGAGCAATGTCATGGTCCACTCCGTGTTGTTGAAGTGATTGTGCGCCGCGCGGGCGCGGTTTGCAAGCGCTCGCCTGCGCTGGACCGCGCGCAAACACAGCTTGCAAAAGCCGCGCCCAACTGCGAAAAGAAATATAGTTTAAGATTAAACCAAATTCACAGGGGGTGGCAGGATGCCCGATAACAGCACAGAAGACAACCGCCATCCGGCTTTGCTCTATCACGAATTCCCGCGCCCCGGGAAGCTGGAAATCCGCCCGACCAAACCCTTGGCCAATGGGATCGACCTGTCGCGCGCCTACAGCCCTGGCGTCGCGGAAGCCTGTCTGGAAATCAAGGCCACCCCAGAAGATGCAGCCCGCTACACAGCGCGTGGCAATCTGGTCGCTGTGGTGACCAACGGGACGGCTGTGCTGGGTCTGGGCAATATCGGGCCGCTGGCCTCCAAGCCTGTGATGGAGGGCAAGGCAGTCCTGTTCAAGAAATTCGCCAATATCGACTGCTTTGACATTGAGGTGAATGAATCCGACCCCGAAAAGCTGGCCGAGATCGTCTGTGCGCTGGAGCCGACCTTCGGAGCGATCAATCTTGAGGACATCAAGGCGCCGGATTGCTTTATCGTCGAAAAGATCTGCCGCGAGCGGATGGGGATTCCGGTCTTCCACGATGACCAGCACGGCACAGCGATTGTCGTGGGCGCGGCCGCGACCAATGCGCTGCGCGTGGCAGGCAAGAGTTTCGAGGCGATCAAGATCGTCAGCACTGGCGGCGGGGCGGCGGGGATTGCCTGCCTGAACATGCTGCTGAAGCTCGGGGTGAAGCGCGAGAATGTCTGGCTTTGCGACATTCACGGCCTGGTGCATGAGGGGCGCGAGATCGACATGAACCCGCAAAAGGCGGCTTTCGCCCAGGCCAGTGATGCGCGCACGCTAGATGAGGTGATCGACGGCGCGGATCTGTTCCTCGGCCTGTCTGGTCCCGGCGTGCTGCGCGCCGATCAGGTCGCGCGGATGAACGCGCGACCGATCATTTTCGCGCTGGCCAATCCGACGCCGGAAATTCTGCCCGATCAGGTTCGCGCTGTGGCCCCTGATGCGATCATCGCCACGGGACGGTCGGATTTTCCAAATCAGGTCAACAATGTCCTGTGCTTTCCCTTCATCTTCCGCGGTGCGCTGGATGTGGGCGCGACCGAGATCAACGACGCGATGCAGATCGGCTGCGTCGAAGGCATCGCCGCACTCGCCCGCGCCACGACCAGCGCCGAGGCCGCGGCGGCCTATAAGGGCGAGCAGCTGAGTTTCGGACCGGATTATCTGATCCCCAAACCCTTTGATCCCCGCCTGATGGGGATCGTGGCCAGCGCTGTGGCAAAGGCGGCCATCGAGTCGGGCGTGGCGACGCGCCCGCTGCCCGACCTGAAGGCCTACAAGGCGCAGCTGGATGCGTCGGTCTTCCGCACCGCGATGATCATGCGCCCTGTCTTCGAGGCCGCGCGCGGAACCCCCCGGCGGATCGTATTCGCCGAAGGTGAAGATGAGCGGGTGCTGCGCGCGGCTTCGTCCATGCTGGAAGAGACGGCCGAAGTGCCGATTCTGATCGGTCGCCCTGAAGTGATCGAGATGCGCCTGGAGCGTGCGGGACTGTCGATCAAGCCCGGGCGCGACTTCGATCTGGTCAACCCACAGGACGATCCGCGCTACCGCGACTACTGGCAGAGCTATCACGCGCTGATGCAGCGGCGCGGCGTGACCCCGGATCTCGCGCGCGCGATCATGCGCACCAACACGACCGCCATCGGCGCGATCATGGTGCATCGCGGGGATGCCGACAGCCTGATCTGTGGCACATTCGGGCAATTCCTGTGGCATCTGAATTACGTCACGCAGATTC
>SKIM01000271.1 GCA_007116445.1 Natronohydrobacter sp. | reverse complement strand
CGTTCGCGTAGGCGGTCTGGTAGCGCTTGGCGTCGGCCATCGTGCGCGCGGCCTCGCCCAGCATATCGTAGCTGTAGGAATAGCCCTTGGCTTCCATACCCTTGGCGCGGGTCATCGCGCTGTCGATGGTCTCGCCCAGCACGAATTGACGCCCCATTTCCTTCATCGCGCGCGCGACGGCCCTGCGGATTACCGGCTCGCCCAGGCGCTTGACCGCGCCGCGCAAGGTTGCGGCCGTGCTGCGTGCCCGATCATCAAGCACGCGCCCCGTCAGCATCAGTGCCCAGGTCGAAGCATTCACGAGGCTTGAGGAGGATCTGCCCAGATGTTTGCCCCAATCCGATGGCGCGATCTTGTCTTCGATCAGGTCATCGATGGTTTCCGCATCCGGAACGCGCAATAGCGCCTCGGCAAGGCACATCAGCGCGATGCCCTCATCGGTCGAAAGCCCATATTCGGCCAGAAAGACCTCCATCAGCCCCGGCGAGTCGCTCTGGCGGATGTCGGTGACGAACTGGGCGGCACGGCGCGCGATCGCGTCGCATGCGCTTTGATCCATGGCCGCCAGGGCGCAAGCTTGCGTCATCACGCTGGCTTCATCGCGCAGGATGTCATGGCTGATCGAGCGGGGAAGGGGGGCAGGCGCGGTTTGGGGCATGAAATAGCCTTTCGAGCGGGATAATTGTCCAATTATGCCACATTATTTAATTGAATTTCATCTTATTTTAAGAGTATCGCAGCAATAAAGTCTGAAATATATTAGTCAGGAAGTGAAATGGACCGTGTAAAGCTGGACAGTTTCGATCTGGCGATCCTGCGCCTGATCGCCGTGAATGGCCGCATGAGTGTGACGGAACTGGCCGACCGCATCGGGTTGACCAAGTCACCCACTCAGACAAGGTTGCGGCGACTCGAAGATCAGGGCGTGATCCTTGGCTACCGCGCGCAGATCAATGCCCATCAGATCGATGCGGCCCATATCGCCTTTGTCGAGGTGAAGCTGTCTGACACCCGCGAAGCGGCGCTAAGGGCGTTCAACGCAGCGGTGCGCAATGTCCCCGAGATTGAGGAATGCCACATGATCGCGGGGGCCTTTGACTATCTGCTGAAAGTGCGCAGTCGCGATATTGCAAGCTATCGACAGGTTCTGGCCGAGCAAATTTCGGTGCTGCCACATGTCTCCTCCACCTCGACCCATGTGGCGATGGAAGCGGTCAAGGAAACTGGTGAGGTTGTGATGCCTTGAGCTGTGGAAACTGATCCAAAGCTGATGCCGGCGCGTAATATTGGGGTATCAGGGGGTCGAAATGCGTCAATTCTTGCTTTCAATTCTGTTCGCCCTGGCGTTCACCGGGCCAACGCAGGCGGAACAAGACCCCATTCAGAATGTCATTTCTGACCAGATCGCGGCCTTCCTCGCGGATGATTTCGAAACGGCTTTCGAATATGCGAGCCCGTCGATCAGGAGCATCTTCGGCACCGCCCGGCGCTTTGGAGAGATGGTGCGCAATGGGTATCCGATGGTCTACCGGCCATCGGAAGTGACCATGCTCGAGCAGACGCGTGAAGCGGGGCAGGCTGAGCAGCGGGTGATGATGCGCGATGCAGAAGGGCGGTTGCACCTGCTGGCATATGGGATGATTGAGACAGCAAATGGTTGGCAGATCAATGGGGTCCGCATCCTGCGCGCCCCTGAACTGGGTGTCTGAAGCAGCCCTATCGAGCGCGCGCTCACCTCAACCCCGATTAACGGCTTTCTTGTAAATCTTGTCCGATCCGGATGGCCGGGCTGTGCCCTGTCCTCCTTCCGCGTGGCTCAGATCGAATGACAAGAGGGGTTCTTCCATGAACATTGCCGTAACTCAGGGGCTGGCGATCATGCCGCCGCCATTCTCTGCCGGGCTGGACGTCTGGTCGCAAACCACAGGGCGGCCTGGCACCAATACCTACGACACGGCAGGCTTCGCCGCTTTCGTTCCGACAGACCCGGATTTCGGCGGTTGTCTGGAAATCCAGAAGATCTTCGCCACGACCCGCCTGCGTTGGATGGGCGAGGTTCCCATCCAGCCCGGCACTTTCCTGCGGATCCGCGCGCGGATCAAGGCTGTGGCAGGGGTGCTGCCCAATGTCTCGATTGGCGCATGGGCCGGGACAGCCGGGGGCGTGCAGGTTGCCAGCGCCACGACCAATGGCCCGGTCATCAGTCTGACGAGTTATGGCACGGTGGTCGAAGTCTCGGCGATTGTCGGCACGGGGCCGCGTCCGGGGGTGGACATGGTCTGGCCCACAAATGTCGCGATTGCGCATTTCGGTATTGATCTGACCGGCCCGACTGGCGGTGTCGTGCGGGTCGATGACATCATCATCGAAGATGTGACCAATTTCTATGCTGCTGATCTGCTAGGCATTGTCGATGTGCGCGATTTCGGTGCCGTGGGCAATGGCGTGACCAATGACCGGCCTGCCTTTGTCGCCGCCATGGCTGCGGCGGGTCAGCGCAAGCTGCTTGTACCCGAGGGCACCTATTTCATCGGCTCGGACCTGACCATCACCACCCCGGTCGAGTTTCGCGGCACGGTCACCATGCCCGATGACGCGATCCTGATCCTGCATCGCGATTTCGATTTCCCCAGCTATGAGTCGGCCTTCGGCGATGGCGAATTGGGGTTTCGCAAAGGGCTGCAGGCCCTGTTTCATTCCAACCAGCATGTCAGCTTCGATCTGAAGGGCCGCCGCGTCGAGTTGACCGCCCCGGTTGATGTGGCAGCCCTTGTCGGTTTCGACAATATCTCGACACGGCTTGTTCTGACCAATGGCCAGCTTGACGCTGCAGATGTGCCGGCCTGGAATACGATCAGCGTCACACGCACAGCCAGCTATGCCACAGCGCAGCCCTTCCGGCTGGACGGGGTGTCGAATGTCGCGGGTGTCCCGGTTGGGGCGCGGGTGTCGGGCGTCGGTGTGGGGCGCGAAGTCTATGTGCGCGCGCGCAACACCGCCTCAAGCCGCCTGACACTCAGCCAGGCGCTCTATGGTGGCTCGGGCACGCGCAGCTATACTTTCGAGCGCTACCAGTACATGCTTGATTTCTCGGGTTTCTCCAGCCTGCGCAATTTCGAGATGCATGGCAT
>SKIM01000097.1 GCA_007116445.1 Natronohydrobacter sp. | reverse complement strand
CCGGGTTTGGCGCTTGCGATGCGGATCATCTCGGGGGAAAAATCCGTGGCGATCCATTCCGCGACGCCCGGCGCCAGACGAATGGCCGTGCCGCCCGTCCCGCACCCAAGCTCCAGAACGCGGTCGGTCGCGGTCAGCCGGGCCGCTGTGGCCGTCAGCATCGCCTCATAGGCAGGGACATCCTTGAGCGGGCGCGCGGCGTAGCGCGCTGCGATGCGGTCCCAGAATTTCCTGTGGCGATCTGTAGCGATGGGAAAACCTCTGATCCGCGTATCAGCCCCCTCCATGCCATTAACATTCGACCGATGCGAGGGCGGATTGATGCGATTGTGACGAATTGCCCCAGCGGTCAGAAACATCGCTTGCACTTTCGCGCAGGATTGTCGCAGGTGGTGACATGACGCGCAGGAGGAATGACGCGATATGGTGAGGGTGGCCATCAACGGCTTTGGCCGAATCGGACGGACTGTGCTGCGGGCCTGGTTGCAGGGGCATTGGCCGGATGTCGAAATTGTCGCGATCAATGATATCGCCAGCGCCGAAGATTGCGCCTATCTGTTTGAATATGACAGCGTTTATGGTCCGCTGGGCACGGACGTGCGGCTGGCCGAGGGCCTGCTGCAGATTGGCGAGCGGGGCCTGCGCCTGACGCATGCGGCAGATCTGTCAACGCTGGATCTGTCGGATATCGATCTGGTCATGGAATGCACCGGCCGCGCGGATACCGTCCCGGTTGCGCGGCGGGGGATGCGGGCGGGTGCGCGACGGGTGCTCATCTCCGGCCCTTCGGAGGCTGCGGAAATCACGCTGGTGCTTGGCGCGAATGATGACCAACTCACGCCCGATCACACGCTGATCTCGAATGCGTCCTGCACCACGAATGCGCTCGCGCCATTGGCGAAATTGATCAACGCCCACTGGGGCATCGAGACAGGGTTCATGACGACAGTGCATTGCTATACTGGCAGCCAGCCTACGGTCGATGCCCCGCGCGGCGATCCGGCGCGCTCGCGGGCGGCCGCGCTGTCGATGGTGCCGACAACAACGAGCGCGCAGGTCTTGCTCGAGCGTGTCCTGCCGGAGTTGGAGGGTCGTCTGCTTGGTGCCGCGATCAGGGTTCCGACGGCGTCAGTTTCGGCGGTCGATCTGGCTGTTACCTTGCGCCGTCCGGTTACCGTCGCGACCGTGAATGCGGCCTTTCAGGATGCTGGCGGGGTGATCGGCTGGACTGCGCGCCCGCTTGTCTCGGTCGATTTGCGTGCACGCCCTGAGAGCATCGTCATGGCCCTTCCCGAGACGCGATTGACCTCTGCAGGCATGCTGCGCGTCTTCGGTTGGTATGATAATGAATGGGGGTTTTCCTGTCGCATGCTGGATATGGCCCGGCGAATTTCTCAGGTGGAATCGTGAATTTTCCTTGCAATTCATCCGTGCAATCGCCATGTTGACATTGCGACGTTACCTCTATCGACCACTGTTCTCCGCTACGGCTACAGTCACTTCGATCTTGCACTGACTGAGCCGGGCTGCCGCATGTCGTGGGCAGCATAAATATCTGGAGACTTCATATGGCCACTGGCACAGTGAAATGGTTCAACGCAACCAAAGGTTTTGGCTTCATTCAACCCGATGGCGGTTCCAAGGACGTGTTCGTCCATATTTCCGCTGTTGAGCGTGCAGGTCTGCGCGGTCTGGACGATGGTCAGAAAGTGACCTTCGATCTGGAAAAAGGTCGCGACGGTCGCGAATCCGCCAGCAATCTCTCGTTGGCCTGAAGCAAGACGCCCTGATTGTCAGGGATATTGCGTCACGAGTTTTGAAGTCGCCCAAATTTTGGGCGGCTTTTTCGTTGTATCAACCAAGCTGAGCTTTTCTTGCCCTGCGCTTTGGACATTGATGCGCCATGAGTTAGTCTTGTCCTCATGACAGAACATAATCAGGACTTTCAGCCGGGGGGCTCGCCCCTTGTGCTTGCAACTGACCTCGATGGAACATTCCTTGGCGGGTCGCAAGAAGATCGCAAAACGCTGTATGACTGGCTGCGTACGCATACGCAAACCGTTCAGCTTATCTTCGTCACTGGGCGCGACCCTGGCTTCATTGCGGATCTGTGTGCGAGCGGCGATGTTCCAGCACCCTCGTATGTTATCGGCGATGTCGGTACGACGATTGCAGAATTCAGAGATGGGCAAGTCGCGCCGATCGCGCGGTTGGAAGCGCCGATCAGGCGCCTCTGGGAAGGGATGGCCGAGCCAGTGCGCACGCGGTTGGCCGGTATCCGTGGCTTATGGTTGCAATCCGCCCCGTTCCGCCACCGGATGTCCTATCAATATGACGAGCGGTTCAATCCCGACGCCCTTCGGGTTCTGGAGGGGCTGGAGGTGGACGTGCTTGATTCGCACGGATGTTTCATCGATATCCTGCCAAAGGGCATCAGCAAGGGACCGTCGCTCCTGCGTCTTCTGGCAGAATTGAAGCTGCCGCAGGACAAGGTTCTCGTGGCCGGTGACACGCTCAATGATTTGTCGATGTTCCAGACTGGCCTGCATGGCGCCGTCGTGGGCGGAGCTGAGCCGGAGCTTCTCGCAGCGACACGCGCATTGCCGCGCAGCTATCATTGCAGTCGCATCGGTGCCGGGGGGATCCTCGAAGCCATCGCCGCCCATGACTTGCATCCCAATGTTCCGGAGGTCTCGATATGAAATCCGATCTGGTCATCGTCTATCATCGCCAACCCTATGAGGAAGTTGAGACAGATGAGGGCATTGTGTTTCGTGAAAATTCCAGCCCCAACGGGATCGTGCCGACACTGAAAGGTTTTCTGGGCCGCGCCAGTCACGGAGCCTGGGTTGCCTGGAAGGAGGCTGAGGACACGTCCAATCCGGGTTTCGAGCCAGTGGTCGAAATATCGGACAGTTTTGGCACCTATTCCGTCAGTCGCCTGCCGTTGACGAAAGAGCAGGTGCGCAGCTTTTATCATGTGACATCGAAAGAGGCCTTCTGGCCGATCCTGCATGGGTTCAAGGAGCGGTATAATTACGACCCGGTCGATTGGCCGACTTTTCGCCATGTCAACTGGGCTTTTGCCGAGGCGGCGGCCGAACAGGCGACCGATGATGCCGTGATCTGGGTGCATGACTACAATCTCTGGCTAGTGCCGGCCTATCTGCGCCAACTCAAGCCCAATGCGACGATCTGCTTTTTCCACCACACGCCTTTTCCCGGCCCGGATATGTTCAATGTGCTGCCCTGGCGCGGCGAGATTGTCGAAAGTCTGCTGAATTGCGATTCGGTGGGTTTCCACATCCCGCGTTACGCGCAGAACTTTGCAGCGGTCGCACGCTCCCTGACCGGCGCGCGGTTGATCGAGGATCAGGACACGCCCGCGGCGCTGTCAGCAACGGGGGTGGCGCTGAATGATCGGGTGACACCGCTGACATTGGAGCACAAGGGCGCGCGGGTCGCGATCCATACAAGCCCTGTCGGTGTGAATTACGACTATATCCAGAGCCTTGCCCATGCGCCCGAAGTGCAGGCGCGGATCGCCGATATCCGCGCGGATCTGGGGGACTGCAAGCTGTGTCTGTCAGTGTCGCGCACCGATTACACCAAAGGCAATATCGAGCAGCTCGAAGCCTTCGAGCGGCTTTTGCGCCGGCGCCCGGAATTACGCGGCAAGGTGCGCCTGATGCTCGTTTCCGTGGGCGCAAACCGCAATATGACGGCCTATGCAGAAGTGCAGGAGCGTATCGAGACGCTGACAGGACGCATCAATGGTAGCTATGGCAGTCTGGAATGGCAGCCTGTCGCGCTGATCAGTCAGGCGATTCCGCTCGCACAGCTGGTTGCCTATTACGGGGCTGCGGATTTCGCATCGATCACGCCCTTGGCGGATGGGCTGAATTTGGTGGCTTCAGAATTTTGCGCCGCACGCAGGCCCGACACTCCAGGCGCGCTGATACTGTCCGAGTTCGCGGGCTGTGCGGTCCTCCTCGAAGGTGCGATCCCGGTCAATCCGTTTTCCAATGCGTCGATGGATGCGGCGCTCGACCAGGCGCTTTCGATGTCGCTTGAGGAGCAGGAGGCGCGGATGCAGGCATTGCAGCGATCTGCAAGGCTATGGGATATCGGTGCCTGGACGGAAACGGAAATCGCGCATTTCGACGCTTTGCGCAGCGCGCGGGCCGAGATAACCAACGCGCGCCCGGCGGCATGATCCAGCGCGCATGATCGGCGGCAATGGTCCTGCTGGCGGTGTGCCAGCAGGCGGTTCTTTGTCAGTGCTCAGCCGTTTCTGCGCATTGTATCCAGCTTCTTCATCATTCGCGCATGAGCGCGTCCGATCATATGCGCGGCAATCGGCGCAGTCAGAAGCAGAAACAGTGCCGTCGCGATGGCCTTGCTGACCACCTCGCCCGTCCCAATGAAGATGGCAAGTCCTGCAAGCACCAACAGTGCGCCGAGTGTGCCAGCCTTGGTCGAGGCATGCATCCGCGTCAGCAGATCCGGCAGCCGCACGACCCCGATCGCAGCGATCAGCACAAAACTTGCCCCCGAAATCAGCAGCAGTCCGACAATCACATCACTCATACCGTGTCTCCGCTTCTGAGGTGCCCGCAGTATCGGCGCCGTCGCGTTCGATCCGGCGCTCAACGTAGCGTGCGAGCGCAACTGTCGCAAGGAAGCCCACCAATGCCAGGACGATCGCCACATCCAGCAGTGAGGGTTCGTCCATGAAGACCGCATAGACCCCGCAAAACGAAATGATCGTCACGGTCATCATGTCCAGCGCCACGATCCTGTCAGAGAGTGTCGGCCCCTTGGCCAGGCGGACAAATGCAACCCCCATCCCGATCAGGATCAGGCCGAGCGAGAGTTGGGTGGCGATTTGCAGAAACAGCGATCCACTCATTTTTCAAACACTCCCATGATCAGACGCTCAAACCCGTTCTTGATATCGTCAATGATCGCTTCGGCGTCATCGGCGAACATGGCATGAACGATCAATGTCTCGCGATCCTCGGTCACATCCACGCTCAATGTGCCTGGCGTGAGCGAGATCAGATTGGTCAGAAGCAGGATTTCAAAATCGCTTTTCACTGTCAGCGGCACTTCGATCAGCGCAGGCTTGTTTTGCGGAACCGGGCGGATGACGTCCCAGGCGACCTTGACCGATGACAGCAGCAATTCCCACAGGAAGAACCCGGCCAGATAGACTGACCGCCAGAAGCGCTTGAAATAGCTGTCGTCAATCCCTGTTAGAGGGGCCGAGAGCCAGAGTGCAAAAAAGCCCAGAACGGCACCCGTTGCCAGTGAAAGCGCGCTGAAATCAGCGGTCATCGCGCCCCAGGCGAAGGCCAGGATCAAGTTCAGGAGTAATCCGTTCATGGCTGTGCTCCCAGGACTGTTGTGACGTAATCTGTCGGATCGAGCAATTGTGTCGCTGCAGTCTGCGCGAATTGCACAAAGGGTTCGGGGTAGAACCCGATGATGATCGTCATCGCGGCGAGTGCCGCAATCGGAGTGATCATGGCCGCGGTCACACGCGCGGGCGCCCGGTCAGGTGTCGGATCGAATCCTTCAGGATGGGGCTTCCAGAACGCATAGCCCCAGATCTTCGTCATCGAATAGATCGTGAGCAGCCCGACGAGCAGCGACACGAAAGTGACAAACCACATGTTGAGCTCAATCGCGGCCTTCACGATCAGGTATTTCGCCCAGAAGCCCGAGAGGGGCGGGAAGCCCGCCAGCGAGAAGGCGGGAATGATGAAGAGCGCAGCGAGCAGCGGCGCGGATTTGTATAGACCACCGATCCGCGTCAGGTCTGTGTCGCCTGTATACTGTTTTGCAAGGCCTGCGACGAAGAAGAGGTTTGCTTTGACGATGATGTGGTGGACGAGATAAAAGACGCCCCCCATCAGCGCCAGCGGCGTGTAGAGCGCAAGCCCGAGCGTCATATAGCCGATCTGGCTGATGATGTGGAAGCTCAGTATCTTGCGGAAATCCATCTGCGCGGCCGCCCCGATCACGCCTGTGAACATCGTCAGCAACGACACCCAGATCAGGATCTCATGCGTGAAACCCACGTCACCCACGAAGACCAGCGTGAACATCCGCATCAGCGCATAGACGCCCACTTTGGTCAGAAGCCCGGCGAAGACTGCCGAGATCGCGAAATACGGCGTGTGATAGCTGGCAGGCAGCCAGAAGAACAGCGGGAACACGGCCGCCTTCACCCCGAAGCCTACCATGAACATCATGGCAATCACGGTGATCAGGCCCTGATTCTCCGCCGCCGCCACAGCGCCGCGCAGATCGGCCATGTTCAGCGTGCCCGTGACCCCGTAAAGCAGGCCAATCCCCGACAGGAACACGAGTGTCGAGACGAGGTTGAGCGCGACATATTTGATGCCTGCGTCCAGCCGGTCCTTGCCGCCGCCGATGACCAGGAGCGAGAACGAGGCAATCAGCATGACCTCGAACCAGACATAGAGGTTGAAGAGGTCGCCTGTCAGGAAGGCCCCGGTCACCCCCGCGATCAAGGTCTGAAACAGCGCGTGGAAGCCCAGCCGCTCCGTGGATTCGGGGATTTCCCCCAAGGCATAGATCGCCGTCGCAAGGCCGGTGATCGCGGTGATGACGACCATGACAGCGCTCAGGTAGTCAGCAACCAGCGTAATCCCGAACGGAGCCGACCAGTTCGACATCTGCGCCGCGATCACGCCCTGATCCAGAACGGCGATCATCAACAATGCCGAGACGATCAGCGACAGCGCCGAGCCTGCGACCGAGATCCAGCGCCCGGCCGGGAAATTCCGCGCCAGATAGGCGACCACCGCCGTGGCAAAGGGTACGGCGATCGGCATGACAAGAACCCAACTCATTTCTGGGCGTCCTCCTTGGGTTCAGCGTAGCGAAGTTCATCCGTGTCGACCGTGCCAGTGCGGCGGAAGCCCTCGAAGGCGAGGGCGAGCGCGAAGGCCAGCAGTCCGAAACCGATCACGATGGCGGTGAGCACCAGCGCTTGTGGCAATGCGTTGCCGACCGGGCCAAGCGGCGCATCGGCGCCGTAGGGCACCAATGCAGGGGCGCCCTTGGTCATGCGGCCGGACGCGAAGATTGTCAGGTTGACAGCGTTGGACAGCAAGATCAGTCCGAACAGGAAACGCATGAAATTGCGCGTCAGCATCAGATATACTGAAGCGGCGGTCAGCGCGCCGATGATCAATGCAGTGAGGCTTTCCATCTCAGGCCTCCTCTTCGAAAGCGAAAGTCAGCGACAGAATGCCACCCAGAACGACAAGATAGACACCGATATCGAAGACCAGCACGGTATTGATCGAGAATACGGATGTCTCATAGCTGTCGCCACCCACCCAATACCATTGCCCCGTGAAGAACGGATCGCCCATGAAGAAGGAAAAGAGCCCCGCCAGAAGTGCGATGCCAAGTCCGATGACAGCAATGATTTCAGGCGAGACGCGCAGCGCGCTGCGGGTTTCTTCCGGGCCACAGGCCAGCGAATAGATGATGAAGGCGACAGCGCCCAGCAGCCCACCGATGAAACCGCCACCCGGCAGATGGTGGCCGCGCAGCAGCATGAAGAGCGAGAAAACAAAGACCAAGGCTACGAGAATCCGCGCGCCTGCAGTGAAAATAATGGAGTTCATTTCTTTTCCTCCTCTTTGGTGGCCCGCATGCCCTTGAGCAGCACGAAAGCCCCCAGAGCTGCGACCAGCACCACCGCAATCTCGCCAAATGTGTCGAGCGTGCGGAAATCGACAAGGATGACATTGACGATGTTGCGCCCGAAGGCCTCGGTCCAGCTTGCGCCCTCGAAGAATTCGGTCAGGCGCCGGTCAAAGGGCTGATCGACGACCAGAAGCAGAACCCAGGTGGTCAGCGCTCCGACCGCGATGGCCAGAACCGCATTCGGGAAGCTGTGCTTCTGGACGCCCGACGGGTCGAGATGCGGCATTTTCAACAGTGCCAGCGCCAACAACACCACGACAAGCAACTCCACAAGCAGCTGCGTGATCGCCACATCCGGGGCCGAATAGGTGATGAAAATCAGCGCGACCCCGATCCCCACTGTTCCCAGCGCCACCAGCGCCGTGATGCGTGACGATGTCAATACCACCAGCACTGTGCCGACAAGGATCAGAAGCGCGATGCCCCATTCCATGAATTGCAGGCCCGCGAAGTTCAGGGCTGGACCACCAGCGGCGCGGGTGATCAGTGTGACCAGAACGGTCAGCGCAAAGACCGCGAATGTTGCGAACATGTATTGACGCAGCACACCTGTCTGGATCAGCCTGGTCTGCCCTTTGGCAAAGCGCACGAAGACATCGAGAAGATCGTCCCAGCGTGCGTCAAGATCAGGCGCGCGCGCCTCTATCTGGCTCAGGCGCGCGCGCAGGGCTTGATGCTTGGCATAGATCAGAAAGCCCAGTGCGAAAGTGATCAGGCTGAGCAGCAGCGGCAGGTTGAACCCGGCCCAGAGCTTCACCCGCCCGCCTGTATCCGGCGCGCCCATCACGGCGGCCACTGCAGGCTCGATGATGTAATATGCCGCGATTCCGGGCATCAGCCCGAACGCCAGTCCCAGAACGCCCAGCACGACAGGCCCCAGCAGCATCGGCCACGGGCCCTCATGTGGGTCATGAGGAAGCTGGCCTTGTGGGCCGTAAAAGGGCTTGTAGGCGACGATGCCCGCCACCGCAAACATCAGCGCGAAAGCGATCAGCGCCATGGGCAGGACAAACAGCATCAGCTGCATCTCAAGCGCGCCCGCATAGGCAACTTCCTTGGCGATGAAGCCGAGGAATGGAGGGATGCCGGCCATTGCAAGCCCGGCGGCAGCTGCTGCCATGGCCGTGATCGGCATGGCGGACTTCAAGCCCCCGAGAATATTGGCGTCCCGCGTGCCCGTGGCGTGGTCGATGATCCCGATGGTCAGGAACAGCCCGGCCTTGTAGAGCGAATGCACCAGCAGAAAGGTCATCGCAGCAGTGATCGCGTAGCCGGTCGATCCGGCAAGAAACATGACTAGCGTGCCCAGCGCCATCAGCGTGGTATAGGCGAGCGTCTGTTTCAGATCAGTCTGGCGCAGAGCCATGAAGGACGCAAAGACGGCCGTGACAGCGCCGAAAATCGACAGGATCCAGATCCACAGATCACTGCCCGACAGAGCCGGATGCGTGCGCGCCAGCAGATAGACGCCGGCCTTGACCATCGTTGCCGAGTGCAGATAGGCCGAAACCGGCGTGGGGGCGGCCATGGCGTTCGGCAGCCAGAAATGCAGCGGAACTTGCGCTGATTTCGTGAACGCCCCCGCCAGAACCAGGAACAGGATCAGCGTGTAATATTCCTGTCCCACGAGGCTGCCTGCAGCGGTCAGCTCCGACAACTCGAACGTGCCTTGTGACACGCCGATCAGGATGAAGCCCGCCAGAAGCGCAAGCCCTCCGGTCGCGGTCAGAAGCAGCGCTTGCAGCGCGTTGCGGCGTGATTTGGGATCTGCATGGCTGAAGCCGATCAGCAGATAGGATGTAAAGGTCGTCAACTCCCAGAACACAAACAAGGCAATCAGATTATCTGCAAGCACCAGCCCCAGCATCGAGAGCATAAAACTGAACAGATAAAGCGCAAAACGGTCATATTGCGGATGGCCTGCCAGGTATTTTGCCGCATAGAGCATCACCAGCGCGCCAATCCCGGTGATCAGCAGCGCAAACATCAGACTCAGCCCGTCGATCCAGAAAGTCAGGTTCACATCCAGCGAAGGGATCCAGGGGATCACCCATCGCACAGGCGAGCCGGCGGCAACGGTCGGCAGAAATTGCAGGAAAAACAGGAAAAGCAACGCTGTCACTACCGAAGTGCCAAGGCCGGACAGAGTTTTCCAAGGGGCGTTGGGGTCCGAATGTTCCGCCATCTTTGGGGTCGGGCTCCTCTACATTGGCTGTCGCCAGATCAGCTCATCCGGCGTCGCGAGTTGTTTTGTCGAGCGTTTTCCCATCTTGATGGACGGGACACAATCCAATTCGGCAGTTATTCGGTCAGTTTTCGCGAAGTTGCGGCACAATGCTTGCGTGTTGCGCCGCCTGACCGCATAAAACCCCCGAGGTGAAGTCAGAGCGTTTCTGGCTTGGATGGGGTAAAACGAGGATGTCTGGACGGTTCATCTGCCCTTTGGTGGTGGTGTGATGTCGGACGTGCGCATCGATCGCATGACGCTTTATGTCGCTGAAGCGATCTGCCGGACGGATCAGAGCCTTCTTTCATTGCCGCTGATGCTGGCGCAGACATGGCCGGATGCGCCGGCGCTGGAACTGGTTGTCGCCATGTCACTGGCTGCCGACGGGGTCGAAAATGTACTGGGGCAGGACGGCGAGAGTGGGGTCCGTGCGCAGCATGTCTGGAAATCTGCGGCGATTCTGGGGGCGGAGATACACCATCTCGCAGTTCTGGGGCGCCCTGAGGCCAGAGCGCGCGACTTGTTGGACTATTGGCGCGGCGAGGATGTATCAGGATGAGTGGCGCACCGGGTTCGCGTAATCTGATCACGGATGTCGCCGGGCTGCGTCTGGGGCATCATCATGACGCGCGATTGCGCAGCGGCGTGACTGTGCTGGTCGGGGACAGGCCCTTGCGCGCGGGCATGCATGTGATGGGGGGCGCGCCCGGGACGCGCGAGACAGAGCTTCTCGCCCCTGACCGGCTTGTGCAAGATGTTGATGCGCTGGTCCTGTCAGGGGGCTCGGCCTACGGGCTAGATGCCGCGTCGGGTGTGATGGACGGGCTGCGCGCGATGGGGCGCGGTTTCGCTGTCGGAGGGCTGCGCGTCCCGATTGTTCCTGCAGCGATTCTGTTCGATCTCAACAACGGTGGCGACAAAAGCTGGTCGCAAAACCCCTACGCGGATTTCGGGCGCGCCGCGCTTGAGGCAGCGTCGGTCGATGTCGCCCTCGGCAGTGTCGGCGCGGGGTTTGGCGCGACCACGGCGCGGTTGAAGGGGGGATTCGGATCGGCGTCCTGGACGCTTGGCGGCGGGATCACGGTTGGTGCGGCTGTTGCGGTCAATCCGGTCGGTTGCGTGACGATGGGGCAGGGACCGGAATTCTGGGCCAGCCCTTTTGAGCAAGGCGGCGAATTTGGCGGGCTGGGCATGGGCGTGGCGGATATTGTCCCGGTGACGAAACTCGCACGAGAGGCCACAACCCTTGCGATCGTGGCGACCGATGCCGCGCTGACACAGGCGCAGTTGACCCGCATGTCAATCGCGGCGCATGACGGGATTGCGCGGGCGATCGTGCCTGCGCATACGCCTTTCGACGGAGATCTGGTCTTTGCGGTCACGACCGCGACGGCGCCAGAAGTCGATGACTTGGGGTTGCTCGATATCGGCCATGCTGCCGCAACCTGTCTGACCCGCGCGATTGCACGCGCTGTTTATGAGGCGCAGTCAATGCCGGGGGATCTGCTGCCAAGCTGGCATGCGCGTTTCGGGTACGCGGGGTGAGCACCCGCTCGGCGTGCCCACCCACCCGCCCCTGCACGCCTCGCGGGCGGACTGTCGCGCAAGCCCAAGAAAAAAGGCCGCCCGAGAAGGGCGGCCCATCTATGTTTCACTGAATTTGTCAGAGCTTTTCAGTCAGT
>SKIM01000208.1 GCA_007116445.1 Natronohydrobacter sp. | reverse complement strand
GAGACATCGTAGAGTTCGCGGATCGACATCGAACGCGTGGTGCCGAAGGTCGGGGCGGGGCTGATCGACAAGAGGATCGGCGCGAAGGCCAGCGACACCAGCACTGAAGGGATGATGAAGAGCAAGAAGCCGGCCGGATCAGCGAAGTTGATCAGCGCCTGCGCTGCGATGATGCCCAGCATTTGCACGATCATGTAGAGCGACAGCGCCTGCCCGCGATTTTCGTTGCTGGCCGTGTTGTTCAGCCAGCTTTCCGCCGTCACATAGACCCCCGAGAAAGCGAAGCCGATCAACACGCGCAGCACGGTCCATGCAATCCAGTCGGGGATGGCGGCATAGAGCACCAGCACCGCCGAAATCAGCGAGCCGAGCGCTGCGAAGACCCGCACATGGCCGACGCGGCGGATCATTTCCGGGGCCATACGCGAACCGATCAGGAAGCCCGCGAAGTAGGCCGACATCACAATCGACATCTGCCCGGTCGAAAACCCTTCGATCGCGCCGCGGATGCCCAGAAGCGTGCCCTGCACGCCATTGCCCACCATCAGGAACAACATCCCGAGCAAAAGTGCCCATGAGGCGGTGAAAACCTTCAGCATTGCGATACCCAGAGTTGTGCGCGGCCACAATAGCTGTGGACCCGTTTAAGAAGTATGACAAATGCGACCCGAAATCGTCGCATTCATGGGAAAAGCAGCGATGCATCCCCGTAGGAAAAGAACCGATACTTGCGCGCGATCGCATGGGCATAGATCGCCATGATCCGCTCGCGCCCCATCAGCGCCGAGACCAGCATCATCAGTGTCGATTTCGGCAGATGGAAATTTGTCATCAGCCCATCTGCAAGCTGAAACCGGAAGCCGGGCGTGATGAAGATATCGGTCTTGCCCGACCATGCCGCGATCAGGCCCGGTCCGGTTGCCGCAGTCTCGATCAGCCGCAAGGCCGTCGTGCCGACCGGGATGATCCGCCCGCCAGCTGCGCGCGCGGCCATGATCTGGGCGGCGGCGTCTTCGCTCACCTGGCCCCATTCGGCGTGCATCTTGTGGTCGCGCACATCATCGACCTTGACCGGCAGGAAGGTGCCTGCACCCACATGCAGCGTCACTTCGGCAAATCCTACGCCACGCGCTTGCAGCGCCGCCATCAGCCCTGCATCGAAATGCAGCGAAGCCGTGGGCGCGGCCACAGCGCCGGGCTGGCTCGCGAAGACGGTCTGATAATCCTCGCGATCCTGCGCATCGGCGGCGCGACGCCCGGCAATGTAGGGCGGCAAAGGCATCTGACCGGCGCTGTCCAGCGCGGCGTCGAACGCATCCCCCGTCAGGTTGAAGCGCAGCATGACATCATCCGTCCCGCGCGTGACAACCGTGGCGCGCAGACTGTCGGAAAAGCCGATCTCCTCGCCTTCGGCCAGTTTACGCAACGGCTTGGCCAGCGCGCGCCAGCTGCCATCGGGTTGCGGCTCGGTCAGGGTGATCTCAACCTTGGCGTTGACCCGGCCTTGCGCCGTGTCGCGTTCGCGCTGGCCTGTCAGTCGCGCCGGGATCACTTTGGTCGTGTTGATCACCAACAGGTCACCCGCGCGCAAAATCTCGGGCAAGTCCAGGACTTGGCGATCCGCGATGCTGTCGCCTTCGGCCAGAAGCAGCCGCGCTGCCGGACGTGGGCGGACCGGCCGCGTGGCGATCAGCGCTTCGGGCAGGTCGAAATCGAACTCTGACAGTTTCACGGGTCGGCCTCTTGCAAATATCCCAAGGCTTCGGGCTTTAACTCGGGGCAGATGCCGCTACAACGGGGATCAACGAAATGGTGATGAGGAAGACCAGCATGGCCCAGACAGGCGAAACAGCCCCGGATTTCACCCTGCCCCGCGATGGCGGTGGCGATGTCACCCTCTCGGCGCTCAAGCCCGCCAAGGTGGTGCTGTATTTCTACCCGCGCGACGACACGCCCGGTTGCACCACGGAGGCGCTGGAATTCACCGCCCAGATTGCCGAATTCGAGGCCGCGGGCGCGAAAATCATCGGGATCTCAAAGGACACGGTCGCCAAGCATGACAAATTCATCGCCAAGCACGATCTGGGTGTGATCCTTGCGTCTGATGCGGACTCTGATGTCTGCGAGCGCTATGGCGTCTGGGTCGAAAAGAGCATGTATGGCAAGACCTCGATGGGGATCGAGCGGGCGAGTTTCCTGATCGACAGCGAAGGGCGCATCGCGCAGGTCTGGCGCAAGGTCAAGGCCAAGGGGCATGCTGCTGAAGTGCTCGAAGCTGTGCGCGCCCTGTGAAACTGTCGCTGCGCGATATGGCCGTGGCGGTGCTGAACACCGCTGACGGGCGCGCCAAGACCGCGTTGTCGCGCGAGCATGCGGCCGCGTGGTTCGGCGCGCGCAAGGCAGGCACGCCCTTGGCCTTGGGCACGGCAACGCCGCCCGACCGGCCCGCACGTCCCGCGCAGCCGGAGCTTCTGGAACCGCGCAATGTTCCAAAGCGCCGCCCCGGCACGCCGGAAGGGCGCATCGCGATCCTGCATGCCATCGCGCATATCGAGTTGAACGCGGTCGATCTGCACTGGGACATGATCGCGCGTTTCCCGCAGACCGAGATGCCGCTGGGGTTTTACGACGATTGGGTGAAATCCGCCGATGAGGAATCGAAGCATTTCAACCTGATCTGCGACTGCCTGGAAGCGCAGGGCAGCCATTATGGCGCGCTGCCCGCCCATGCGGGCATGTGGCGCGCGGCAGAAGATACCGCAGGCGATATTCTGGGGCGACTTGCCGTCGTGCCGATGGTGCTGGAGGCACGCGGGCTCGATGTCACACCGGGCATGATCGAGATCTTCCGGCGCGCGAAGGATGCCCAAGCCATCGCGGCGCTGGAAGTCATCTATGCCGAGGAAGTGGGCCATGTCGCCTACGGGTCGAAATGGTTCAACTTCCTGTGCGGGCGCGCGGGGCTTGATCCGCAGCCGGTGTTTCTGGATCTGGTCCGGCGCTACTTCCACAGCCCCCTGCGCCCGCCCTTCAACGAAGAAAAGCGCGCGCAGGCCGGAATTCCACCAGATTTTTACTGGCCCCTCACCGAACCCGCCTGAGAGCGCCAGCGACCACGTCCGGGCATTTTTCGGCCCGACCGCGTTGTTTTTCCTGACAGATTGTCGCAGATCAGGCCGAAAATCGGCAAGTTCTTGCCCATTTTGGCCCGCCAGGGTGTCACGACAGGCGCAGCGGACGTTTTGAGGTTGCCCCATCGCGCGGGGCAGCTTATCCGACCTGCGGGGGATGGGCGTTCACCAGCGCTCCTTGTGCGTGTGAATTGTAAGGCCATTAACTTGGCGCGTGACGCCACCCGGAACCAGAGACGGAATGATTGCCTTGAAAAGACACCTAGTTCGCGCCAACCAGCGGCTGGAATATTATCTTCCCGAGCAGCGGTTGTTCCTTCGTTCGGACAATATGACCCGCTTCGTGCGCCTGCGCCCATTTTCGCAGGCCGTCGGGATAGCCGCCGTCGCCACGTTTTTTGCCTGGGGGGTCATTGCGACCTCGATCCTGCTGATGGATGCAATCGGATCGGGCAATCTGCGCGATCAGGCAATCCGCGATCAGGCGAATTATGAACAGCGCCTGAACCAGCTTGCCAATGAACGCGACATGCGTGCGCGCGAAACCGAAGCCGCGCAGGCGCGCTTCACCGAAGCCATGGAGCGGATTTCGGAAATGCAGATGCAGCTCCTCGCCTCCGAAGAGCGACGGCTGGAGCTGGAAACCGGGATTGACGCGATCCACAACACGATCCGGCGGGTGACCAGCGAACGCGACGAAGCGCGCGCGCGCCTTGCAGAAGTGACGCGCACCCTGGAATCCGAAACCGGCTCAACGCGCACGGCAGCCGACCGCAACCGCGACAATGAGGAAATGCTCGATTACCTCCTGGCCGCGATGGATCGCACCTCGCGCGTGACGCATGATCTGAGCATCGATGCCGATCAGGCCCGCAACCAGGCGCAGCATCTCGCGCTGGAAAACGAGCTGCTGAAAGATCGCAATCACATGATTTTCACCCAGCTGGAAGAAGCGCTGGAGGCTGTGGTGGCCCCGATGGAACGTGTGTTCCGCAGCGCAGGTGTGTCGCCTGACCAGATCCGGCGGCTGGTACGGCAGGGCGCGTCCTCGCAGACGGCGTCGCTGCGCCCGATTGCGGTATCGACATCCGGGACGATGGGCCCCAGTCAGGACATCGCCCGCGCCAATGCCGTTCTGGCGCGCATGGCCGATGTGCAGGCCTATCGTCAGGGCATCGACAGACTTCCCGTCGCGCGGCCCGTAAGTGCCTCTGCCGTGCGCGAGACATCAGGGTTCGGGATGCGCCGCCATCCGCTGACCGGGCGCCAGACCATGCATAACGGGCTGGACTGGGCCGGGCCGCGTGGGACACCGATCATGGCCTCGGCTGACGGGGTTGTGAAACATGCGGGGCGGCAAGGCGGCTATGGTAATTTGGTCATCATTCAGCATGAATTTGGCATCGAGACCTATTACGCGCATTTGAACTCCATCGATGTGCGGGTTGGACAAAGGGTCTCGCGCGGCCAACGGATTGGTGGTATGGGCACGACAGGCGCGTCGACCGGCGTGCATCTGCACTATGAGGTGCGCGTGAACGGTCGGCCAGTGAACCCAATGACATATATAAGGGCTGGACAGCATGTTTTCTAAGAGTCGCATCAATGACCCCGCACCCAAAGCGTCAACAGACGCGGCCCCTGCGAAGCCTGTGGAGACGACCCCTTCCTTCATGCGCACGACCGCAGCTGATTCGGCTCCCTCGCATGTGACCAAATCAAAGCCGGCCGCATCGATCTTTGCCGCAGACATGACCGTGACCGGCAACCTCAAGACCACAGGCGATGTGGTGATCGAAGGCGTCGTGGACGGCGATATTCGTGCCCATCTGCTGACCGTCGGTGAAACCGCGACCATCCGAGGCGAGATCGTCGCGGATGATATCGTCATCAACGGGCGTGTCATCGGACGCGTGCGCGGGTTGAAAGTGCGGCTGACCTCTTCGGCGCAGGTCGAAGGCGATATCATCCACAAGACCATCGCGATCGAATCAGGCGCACATTTCGAGGGCTCGGTACAGCGTCAGGATGATCCTCTGCAGACGAATCGCGAAAACCAGATGCGCAGCGAAAGCCCTGTCGCGCCTGCGCCTTCCGCGGCACCCGCACCCAAGCGCCACGAAGGCTCTGAGGTCGTCAAGCAGGCCGCAGAGGCCAAGAAGTCCGCGAACCACTGAGCTGGCTCGCATAGATAGTTTCGCACAAAAAACCGCGCCCGGAGGCGCGGTTTTTTTGTCATCCGTGGCTATGACAACTGGTGCCGGTTACCGAGGACAATCTGGTGCGGGTGGAGAGACTCGAACTCTCACGCCTTGCGGCGGAGGATTTTGAATCCTCTGCGTCTACCGTTCCGCCACACCCGCAGCGATATCGACGATGTAGCGCGGAAAAATCACCACCGCAACTCCCCTTTCTGTGCCAGAGGCTCGCGCGGGCCAATTTCGCGCCAGATTGACGCTTTGCGCTCAATATGCTAAGCGGCACGCTCATGTTGCCATTGGCAATTTTCCGCAGGCGGGGCGCAAAACAAGCGGCGTCCCAGAACAGATCATGGCCCGATGCCAGATCACATGGACGCATATGACGCAATTTTCTGACCTACGACTGGACCCCAAAGTCCTGAAAGCCATCAACGAGGCGGGCTACACCACCCCAACACCGATCCAGGCTGAAGCCATCCCGCATGCGCTTGAAGGGCGTGATGTGCTCGGGATTGCGCAAACCGGGACAGGCAAGACCGCCTCTTTCACCCTGCCGCTGATCACCCGTCTGGGCCGTGGTCGCGCGCGGGCGCGCATGCCGCGGTCCTTGGTGCTGGCACCAACCCGCGAATTGGCCGCGCAGGTGGCGGAGAATTTCGACACTTATGCGAAATACACGCGCCTGACCAAGGCGCTTCTGATCGGCGGCGTGGCCTTTGGCGAGCAGGACAAACTGATCGACCGTGGTGTTGACGTGTTGATCGCAACGCCCGGTCGTCTGCTTGATCATTTCGAGCGCGGAAAGCTCTTGTTGACCGGCGTCGAAGTCATGGTGGTGGACGAGGCCGACCGCATGCTTGATATGGGCTTCATCCCCGATATCGAGCGGATTTTCGGCCTGACGCCTTTCACCCGGCAGACATTCTTCTTTTCGGCCACGATGGCGCCGGAAATCGAGCGGATCACCAACACCTTTTTGTCGAACCCCGCCCGGATCGAGATCGCGCGTCAGGCCACGGCCTCCGAGACGATCACGCAGGAGCTGATCGAGCTGCCCGCCACAAAGCGCGATGCCGCCGCGAAACTGAAGCGCGAGGCCCTGCGGGCGATCATCGAGGCCGAGGGCGACAAGCTTGAGAATGCGATCATCTTCTGCAACCGCAAGGTTGAAGTGGATATCCTGTCGAAATCGCTGAGCAAGCATAAGCTGGATGCGGCCCCAATCCATGGCGATCTGGACCAGTCGCTGCGCACCCGCACGCTTGAGCGGTTCCGCGCTGGTGACCTGAAACTGCTGATCGCGTCGGATGTCGCGGCGCGTGGGCTGGATGTGCCCTCGGTGAGCCATGTCTTCAATTTCGACCTGCCGTCCCACCCTGAGGACTACGTGCACCGGATCGGGCGGACAGGCCGCGCGGGTCGTTCAGGCAAGGCGATTTCCCTGATGGTGCCTGCGGACCAGAAATATCTCGAGCAGATCGAGCAACTTCTGCAGCGCGCCTTGCCCCGTGGCACGGCGCCTGGTCTGAAGGCTGCGCCACAATCCACGCCAGAAGATGACGCGCCTGCAGCGCGCCCCAAGCGCAGCCGCGCGCCGCGCTCTGCGTCCAAAGCCGCAGCATCAGACGCGAAGATCGACGCGCCTGCGGTCGAGCCAGTCACAGCAGTGGCCGAGAGCGCTGCGCAGCCCCCTGCCCCTGCTCATGGCGAGCAGCCCTCTGCACCGCGCGAACGTCGTGATGCGCAGCGCAGCACACGCGACCGTGGCGGACGCCGCGACAGCCGGGATAATGTCGTCGGGATGGGCGATCATGTGCCCGATTTCCTGTTGCGCGAATTCCGCGTCGCCTGAAGCGCAAAGGCATATCGGATGTGAAAAAGCCGCCCTCATCGGGGCGGCTTTTGTCATGGAGCATCACCATCATTCAGCGATACAGCAGCGACACCTTGTTGTGAAACAGGTGGATCTTCGAAGGATCGGCCTTCAGCTTCACGCTGCGCCCCTTCAGATTGGTGTGGATCCCGGCGAGCTTGGCAAGAACCGGCGCCGCGCCTGGCGTGTCAGGCTTGTAATAAAGCACCGTCAATTCACCCAGCGCTTCGAGAAGTTCCACTTCGCCCTGATAGAGAAAATCCGCGTCATCGGTCGCGACCAGATCTTCAGGCCGCACGCCCAGATTGACCTTCAGACCCATATCTGCCTCTGTGGTCGGAATATCGGCTTTCGCCGTGCCACCACCGGCGAGCTTGACCGTCGTCTGCGCGCCGGTCGCCGTGATCTCACCCGGCAGAAGGTTCATCGCGGGCGAGCCGATGAATTGCGCAACGAATTCACCATTCGGACGCTCGTAGAGTTCGAGCGGCGTGCCCACCTGCGCGATCCCCCCGCCCGCTAGAACCACGATCCGCGAAGCAAGAGTCATCGCTTCAACCTGATCATGCGTCACATAGATCATGGTCGAGTCAGGCATAGACTCCTTGAGTTTCGCGATCTCGATCCGGGTCGCCACGCGCAAGGCTGCGTCGAGATTCGAAAGTGGCTCGTCAAAGAGATAGACTTTCGGATCGCGTACGATGGAGCGTCCGATCGCCACGCGCTGACGCTGCCCGCCCGACAGCGCCTTTGGCAGGCGGTCGAGATAGGGACCAAGCTGCAGGATTTCTGCAGCACGTTCAACAGCGGCATCGATCTCGGATTTGGATTTCTTGGCAATCTTGAGCGCGAAGGACATGTTGTCGCGCACTGTCATATGCGGATAGAGCGCGTAGGACTGAAACACCATTGCAATCCCGCGCTGTGAAGGCGGGATGTCATTGACCACCGTCCCGTCGATCTCCAACGTTCCGCCCGAGATCTTCTCAAGCCCCGCAATCATGCGCAGAAGCGTGGATTTCCCACAGCCTGACGGGCCCACGAAAACGATCAATTCACCCTTCTTTATATCAAGATCAATCTCCGACAGAACCTTGACCTCGCCATAGGCTTTGGCGACATCCTTCAGTCTTAAATCAGCCATACTATTCCCCCCTCGTGAATTTATCGCCTGATGACCAGGCAAGGCTGCCAGGGTCCAAGATGGACCAGACCATCCTCGCCCGGCCCGGTACTGTTCAGCTCCTGACCAATTGCCTGCCACCGCCCTTCTGGCAGATAAAGCGTGGCCGGGTCATGGCTGAGATTGAATGCGCAGAAGAGCTCCTCGCCCGCCTCGGTGCGGAAGAAGCTGAGCACTTCGCCGGAAACAGAAAGCGCACTGATCGCACCGCGTTTCAAAGCAGGGTGCGCGTGGCGCAGTGCTATCGCGCGACGGTAATGATGCAACAGCGCATCAGGTGCGCGTTCCTGCGCATCCACGGCCAGATGCAGATGCTCGCGCGCAACAGGCAACCAGGGGTTGCCCTGCGAAAAGCCCCCATTCTGATTGTCCGAGGTCCACACCATCGGCGTCCGACATCCGTCGCGCCCCTTGAATTCAGGCCAGAACTGGATGCCATAGGGATCCTGCAGATCCTCGAAGCGCAATTCCGCTTCCTGCAGACCCAGTTCTTCGCCCTGATAGAGACAGACCGAGCCACGCAGACACATCAGCAGCGTTGCATAGGCGCGCGCCGCTGCCGGGCTGAGATCCCAGCGGGTGATATGGCGCATCACATCATGGTTCGAAAACGCCCAACAGGCCCAGCCATCTGCGGCGACATGATCGACATGACGCAACACCGCGGCGATCCGGGCCGCCGAAGGCGCATCCGGGGCGAGGAATTCAAAGGCGTAGCACATCTGCACCTTGTCGCCGCCCGACGTATATTCGCCCATGATCTCCAGCCCGCGCTGCGCATCACCGACTTCACCGACAGCTGCGGCATCATAGGTGTCGAGCACGGCGCGAAAACGGCGCAGGAATTCGAGATTCTCGGGCCGGTTCTTGTCGTAGAGATGTTCCTGATGGTTATACGGGTTTACCGCTGGCGCGATCGAGGCATTGCGCCGTTCCGGTGGCAGGGGCGGGTTGTCGCGCAGATCAAAGTCATGGACGTAGAAATTGATCGTGTCGAGCCGGAAACCGTTCACACCGCGCTCCAGCCAGAACCGCGCGACATCCAGCAATTCTTCCTGCACCTGCGGTTCATGGAAGTTCAGGTCAGGCTGCGAGGTCAGGAAGTTATGCAGGTAATACTGGCAGCGGGTCGCATCCCAGGCCCAGGCCGAGCCGCCGAAGATCGACAACCAGTTATTGGGCGGCGTGCCATCGGGTTTCGCATCCGCCCAGACATACCAGTTGGCGCGTGGATTGTCGCGGCTTGAGCGGCTTTCGATGAACCAGGGATGCTGGTCAGACGAATGCGACAGCACCAGATCGATCAGAACTTTCAGTCCCAGCCGATGGGCGGTTTTCACCAGGGCGTCGAAATCCGACAACGTGCCGAACATCGGATCGACATCGCAGTAATCGGAGACATCATAGCCGAAATCCTTCATCGGCGAGGTGAAGAACGGGCTGATCCAGATCACATCAACGCCGAGCGATGCGATATAGGGCAGCCGCTCTATGATCCCGCGCAGATCGCCGATCCCGTCGCCATTGCTGTCCTGATAGCTGCGCGGATAGATCTGATAGATCACCGCACCGCGCCACCAATCGGGATGGTGCTCCAGCCCTGATTGGGGCTGCAACAGAGATTGAACAGTCACGTCGTCTTATCCTTACTTGACGGAGCCAGCCAGCAGGCCGCGCACCAGGTAGCGTTGCATTGTGAAGAAGACCAGAAGCGGCACGGCAATCGACACGAAAGCCGCTGTGGCCAGGATGCCCCAGTCACCACCGCGCGAACCCAAGAGGTCATCAGCGATCTTGACTGTCATCACCTGCGCATCCGAGCTGGAGGGCAGGAAGACCTTTGCCACCAGCAGATCGTTCCATGTCCAGAGGAACTGGAAGATCGCGAAAGAGGCCAGCGCAGGGAAGCTGAGCGGCAGGATGATGCGCACGAAGATCTGGAAATCCGTCGCGCCATCGACCTTGGCACTTTCGATGATGTCGCGCGGCAAACCGACCATGTAATTGCGCAGAAGATAGACCGCCAGAGGCAGCCCGAATCCCGTATGTGCAAGCCAGATGCCCAGAAAACTCTGCCCGATCCCGATATTGGTATGCAGCGTCAGAAGCGGCACAAGCGCAAGCTGCAAGGGGACGACCAGCAGCCCCACCACTGCCGCGATCAACAGCCCGCGACCGGGGAAATCCATCCAGGCCAGCGCATAGGCCGCAAAGGCCGCAATCAGGATCGGGATGATCGTCGCCGGGATGGTCACTGTCAGCGTGTTGATGAAGGCGCGGTCCATCCCGTCGGCAAAGAGCACCGTCCGGTAATTGTTCAGCGTGAATTTCGGTGGCGTGCGGGCTTCAAAATACAGCAACGGGCCACGGCTGAGCGCCTCGGGGGTTTCGATACGGAAGCGGCCATCGCTCTCGATCACGAGCGTGCCGCCCCCGCGCAAGTCTGTCCGCTCGCCCGGAGCAAATTCACCAGGGGCCACGGCGCGCGTCCCGAAGGCCGACACTGTTCCCGTCCCATCCGGGAAGTTGGAGGCCAGCGCCGGGTCGGCAAAGACATTGCCCTCCAGCACGAAAACTCCATTTTCCTCACGCGGATTATCGGCCGCGACGCGCGTGCGGAAATTCAGATCCACTGAGAAGGGCGCCTGCCACCAGCCGGAATTCGAGATCTGGTCGCGGTCGCGAAAGCTCGATACGAAAAGCCCGATCGTGGGGAGCAGCCACAAGAGAACGAGAATAAGAACGGTGATGTTGACCAGCACCTTGTTGCTGGAATTCTGTCCGGCGATATTGTCCATGGTCCCTGTCCCCCCTCAGCGCATTTCTTTCCGGGCCTGCCGGATGTTCGAGATCATCACCGGCAGGACAAGGATCATGATGACAAAAGCCACAGCCGTCGCCCGCCCGTCATCGCGGAACATGTAGGTCATCATGTAACTCGGCAGGATATGCGTCCCGAAATTGCCGCCTGTCATCGTATAAACGATATCGAACACCTTCAGTGTCAGGATGGTGATTGTCGTCCAGACCACGATGATCGTGCCCATAATCTGCGGCACCTTGATCTTGAAAAACACCTGAAACGGGTTGGCGCCATCTATGATGGCAGCCTCGATGGTTTCCTCGGGAATCCCGCGCAGGGCCGCCGAGAGGATGACCATCGCAAAGCCGGTCTGGATCCAGACCAGAATGAACATCAGCAGGAAATTGTTCCAGAACGGCACTTGCAGCGGATCGAGCGCGGCCATGCCCATGCTGTCGCGGATCGCGTTGATGATGCCGATATCGGGGT
>SKIM01000071.1 GCA_007116445.1 Natronohydrobacter sp. | reverse complement strand
CTGGGCTCGCGTTATCTGCAATATGCGCTTTCCACGATCATGCATCGCGCGCTGCCCGATGCGCGCGACGGGCTGAAGCCTGTGCATCGGCGGATCCTCTATGCGATGCGCGAATTGAAGCTCGCGGCGAATGGCGGGTTTCGCAAATCCGCGAAGATCACCGGCGATGTGATGGGCAATTATCACCCCCATGGCGATGCCGCCATCTATGACGCGATGGCGCGGCTGGCGCAGGATTTCAACGTCCGCTATCCGTTGGTCGATGGGCAGGGGAATTTCGGCAATATCGACGGCGATAACCCTGCCGCCGCCCGCTACACCGAAGCGCGCATGACCCGCGCGGCGGAAGCGCTGCTCGAAGGGCTGGCCGAAAACGCGGTCGATTTCCGCCCCAATTACGACGGCACGCTGACCGAGCCCGTGGTGTTGCCCGCCGCTTTCCCGAACCTGCTGGCCAATGGCGCAAGCGGGATTGCCGTGGGGATGGCGACGAATATCCCGCCCCATAACCTCGATGAGTTGATCGAGGGCTGTCTGGCGCTGATCGCCGCGCCCGATCTGCCCGACGAGGATCTGCTCAAACTCATCCCCGGCCCGGATTTCCCCACGGGCGGCGTGATCGTCGAGCCGCGCGACGCGATCCTTGCGGCCTATCAGACCGGGCGCGGCGCGTTCCGGCTGCGCGCGCGCTGGCAGATCGAGGATCTGGGGCGCGGGCAGTGGCAGATCGTGGTGACGGAAATCCCGTTCCAGGTGCCGAAATCGCGCCTGATCGAGAAGCTGGCCGAGGTCATCCAGACCCGCAAAGTGCCGATCCTTGGGGATGTGCGCGACGAATCGGCCGATGATGTGCGCATCGTGCTGGAGCCGAAATCGCGCAGCGTTGACCCGGATCTGCTGATGGGGATGCTGTTCAAGAATTCCGATCTGGAAACGCGCTTCAGCCTGAACATGAATGTGCTGATCGACGGGTTGACCCCGCGCGTCTGCTCCTTGCGCGAGGTGCTGCGCGCCTTTCTCGACCATCGGCGCGAGGTCTTGCAGCGCCGCTCGCAACACCGGCTCGACAAGATCGACCACCGCCTCGAAGTCCTTGAGGGCTTCATCATCGCCTATCTGAACCTCGACCGGGTGATCGACATCATCCGCTATGACGAGGCGCCGCGCGATGCGCTGATGCGCGAGGAATGGGGACGCAGCTTCCCGCGCGCGACCTCGGAAAAGGACTATGTGCCGCCCGAGCCCGGTGAGGGTGAGTTGAGCGAGTTGCAGGCCGAATCGATCCTGAACATGCGCCTGCGCAGTTTGCGGCGGCTGGAAGAGATCGAGTTGCGCCGCGAGCGCGACGCGCTGCTGGAAGAGCGCGCGGGGCTGGAGGATCTGCTGGCCTCGGACAAGCTGCAATGGGCGAAAATCGGCACGCAGTTGCGCGATGTGCAGCGTGATTTCGGCAAATCCACGGATCTCGGGCGTCGCCGCACCGATTTCGCCGTCGCAGGCGAGGTCGAGGACGTGCCGATGGAAGCCATGATCGAGCGTGAGCCGATCACGGTCGTCTGCTCGAAAATGGGCTGGATCCGCGCGATGAAGGGCCATCTGGCGCTCGATCAGGCGTTCAAGTTCAAGGATGGCGATGAAGGGCGGTTTGCCTTCCATGCCGAGACGACGGACAAGATCGTGCTCTTTGGCTCGAATGGGCGCTTCTACACGCTTCTGGGGGCGAATCTGCCTGGCGGGCGCGGCATGGGCGAACCTGTGCGGCTGATGATCGATTTGCCCAATGAGGCCGAGATCGTGGAGCTGTTCGTCCATGCGCCGGGTGTGCGGCTGGTCGTGGCCTCAAGCGCGGGCGACGGCTTTCTGGTGCCTGCAGATGACGTGATCGCGCAGACCCGCAGCGGCAAGCAGGTGCTGAATGTCAAGGAAGGCGTACGCGCGCTGGTGTGTCGCAAGGTCGCCGGCGATCATCTGGCCGTTGTCGGTGAAAACCGCAAATTGCTGATCTTCCCGCTGGATGATCTGCCCGAAATGGGGCGCGGCAAGGGGGTGCGGCTGCAGGCCTACAAGGATGGCGGGCTGTCCGATCTGGCGACGATCACGCTGGCCGAGGGTCTGAGCTGGAAGGATCCGGCCGGACGCACCCGGCTGGAAACCGAGCTTGCAGAATGGCTCGGCAAGCGCGCAGGTGCAGGCCGTATGGCCCCGCGCGGCTTTCCGCGGAACAATCGCTTTACCTGAGACAGACTGATCCGCGTGATTTGCGCTTCGCGGCGCAGTGCGATAGCAGTTGCATCAGAACAGCTCTGGAGATGCCCCATGCCTTCTGCCCGTCCCCTGCCGAGCCCGGCCCTTGGCCTGATCGCAGCGCTTCTGCTTTCGGCCTGTGCCAGCGGGCGCGAACTGCGAGAAGAGCGCGAGGAACTGGGTGACTTCTTTCTCAGCCATGCCATAGTCGTGGCAGATAATGCGGTTGTCGGGCCAGCTTCGCGCCGCGCGGAGCCGGGCCAATGGGAGGAAAGCCTGACCGCTGAAATGCGCCGCCGCTTTTCGCGCTATGATGGCGATACGCTCTATCATCTCGGGGTTTCGGTGGATGGCTATGTGCTGGCCATGCCCGGCATCCCGGTCGTCGCTGCGCCACGCTCGGCGCTGATCCTGGGCGTGACCTTGTGGAATGACGCCGAAGGCGGGGTGGTCAATGAACGGCCGCATCGCATCACAGTGCTCGAAAGCCTGTCGGGCGAGACAGTTGTCAGCTCTGGTCTGACGCAGACAGCCGAGCAGCAAATGCAGAATCTCTCGGAAAATGCAGTCGCAGCCATAGAGCGCTGGCTGGCCGATAATCCTGACTGGTTCCCGCCCAAAGGCACAGGTGCGGCACTGGCCGAGGCAGCAAGTGACGCGGCGATGGAAGACGGCGCCGATCCATCCTGAAGCTTTCGCGCGAAGGCGCTTGATTTTCCGTTTCAAGCTGGATATGCCCCGGCGCGTAACAGGTAGGGCCGCGCGCAACTGGTCCATCAACAAAGGGGTCTCAGACCATGGCAAAGCAAAAGTTTGAACGCAACAAACCGCATGTGAACATCGGCACGATTGGCCATGTTGACCACGGCAAGACCACGCTGACGGCTGCGATCACGAAGTATTTCGGCGATTTCCGTG
>SKIM01000118.1 GCA_007116445.1 Natronohydrobacter sp. | reverse complement strand
CCTTGAACTCTCCAAGGACCGGAAGCGTTACACCTCCGGATAATTGTGCGTCCGTTACGCCTGAAACACCTGCGAGTCAAGCGACGACAGGACGATGGTTGCGGTTTCGTGACTTGAACTCGCGCCTGCTCGCACCAAGGTTGAAAGTAACAGAGACACAGGAGGCGTATGACATGCGTTCGGGAATTCTTGCAACAGCAGCCATCACGACGGCCCTTTCCATTCCGGCTTTTGCAGACACCAATTACAACGTGGACATACTGGCCGAAGGGCTGGATCGCCCCTGGGGCATGGCATTTCTGCCAGATCAGAATGGTCTGATCATGACCCTGCGCGGCGGCGAAGTCGTGCTTTGGAACCCGGAAAAAGGCATCACCCCGGTTTCCGGCGCCCCGGACGTGGTCATCCAGGGACAGGGCGGACTTCTGGATATCGCCATCGGCCCCGACTATGCCGAGATGGGCTTCGTCTACATGACTTGGGCAGGTGCGGTTGATGGTGGAACCACAACGCATGTGGGACGCGCACGGCTGGACACAGATGCACAAGCGTTGACGGATCTGGAAGTCTTGCATGTTGTCAGCCCCGGCATAGACAGTGGGGCGCATTTTGGCTCGCGGATCGTCTTTCAGGATGGGTATCTGTATGCAGGCTTCGGGGATCGTGGCAGCAAGGATTTCACAGAAGCCCATATTTCACAGGATCTGAGTAGCGAGAACGGCGCAGTGATCCGTCTGACCCTTGACGGTGACATTCCCGACGACAACCCCTTTGTCGGGCAAGACGGCGCTGCGGGCGCGATCTGGTCCTATGGCCACCGCAACATTCAGGCCATGACGGTTCACCCTGAAAGCGGGGCCATCTGGCTGGCTGAACATGGCGAAGCCGGGGGTGATGAAGTCAATATTGTCGAACGCGGCGGCAATTTCGGCTGGCCGCTGGCATCACATGGCGTGACCTATCGCGGGGGGAATGAATTTGCCCCGCCCCATCAGGAAGGCGATGGCTTTATTGCCCCGGTGTTTCACTGGCCCGCCGGGCGCGAAGCGCATAATCCGCCATCGGGCATGACCTTCTACACCGGCGATGCTTTCCCCGACTGGCAGGGACATTTGCTGCTGGGCAACCTGTTCCACCGCTATCTGGGCCTGTATACGGCGTCGGAGGATGGCCTGACGGAAACGGCGCGCCTGTTGGATGGGGAAGATCTGCGCATTCGTGATGTCGCGGTCGGCCCTGAAGATGGATATATCTACGTTCTGGCAGATGGGGAGGGTGTACCGCTGCTGCGCCTTGTCCCAGAGTAAAGGCGAGCCAAATCGAAGACATAGCGCTTAACTCTCTGGGATATCGGGAAAGTCTCTTCGGAAAATCGCGCTAGTGCAGACCGCGCGGGCCATGTTACCTGAAATCTTGCGGGTAACATGAGAGGCGGCAAACAATGCGCGGCACGACAGACAAGACCTATTTCGTTGCCAAGGGTGGCCTGCCACCTCAGAGCCAGATCACGACAGACCGGGCCGTCTTCACGCAAGCCTATGCGGTCATTCCCAAAGGCGTGCTGTCAGATATCGTGACCAGCGCCCTGCCCTTTTGGGATCAGGCGCGTTTCTGGGTGCTGGCGCGACCACTGAGCGGCTTTGCCGAGACCTTCTCGCAATATATCGTCGAGCTGGGCGCTGACGGCGGCAGTGAAAAGCCAGAAAGCGACCCGAACGCCGAAACTGCCATTTTCGTGGTCGAAGGCAGTTTACGCATCACTGTGGCGGGCACGGAGCATGTGCTGAGCAAAGGCGGCTTTGCGTATATTCCGGCAGGCACGGACTGGCGCTTGCGCACAGATGCGGGCGGCTGCAACTTTCACTGGATTCGCAAGAGATATCAGAGGATCGACGGGCTGGACGCCCCCGATGCGTTCTTCGTCAATGAGGCTGACATCGCGCCAAATGCAATGCCGGACACAGATGGCGCGTGGGCCACCACCCGCTTCATGGACCCACAAGACCTGCGCCATGACATGCATGTCACGATTGTAACTCTGCAACCGGGCGCATCAATCCCGTTTGCAGAAACGCATGTTATGGAGCATGGCCTGTATGTGCTGCAAGGAAAAGGCGTCTACCACCTGAACCAGGACTGGGTCGAAGTCGAAGCGGGTGATTTCATGTGGTTGCGCGCTTTCTGCCCTCAGGCTTGCTATGCAGGTGGGCCAGAACCCTTCCGGTATCTGCTTTACAAGGACGTCAATCGCCACGCGACCCTTCCCTGACTGGTGTGACGAACTCTGGACTTGCAAGTCACAGCGGCTCCGGGCTAAGAGGCCACAACGGACAGTTGGCCGAGTGGTCGAAGGCGCACGCCTGGAAAGTGTGTAGGCGGGGAACCGTCTCGAGGGTTCGAATCCCTCACTGTCCGCCATAAAATTTATTTAAAGACTTGATTTAATTAGTATATTTTGCCTTCAGGCCCGTGAAAGATACACTTCTGGATACACTTCGCGCATCGCTTGGCATGGAGACGGTCTTTCAGGCAATCTCCCGAAGCAAAGCCTCAGCCTGTTCAAGAACGACCTGCACGGCCTCTTGCGAAAGATCAGGCGGATAGCCGAATCTCTTTAGTATCCGCCGCACCAGAACCCGCATCTTGGCGCGCGCGCTTTCCTTCTTGTGCCAATCAACCGTAACGTTGTTGCGAACTTGCGCCAGAAGTTCATGCGCGATTACACGAAGTTGCTCATTGCCCATGACTTCAACAGCAGTCTCATTCTGCGCCAGTGCGTCGTAGAAGGCCAGTTCCTCATCCGATAGCCCTTCAGTCTCCCCGCGCGCGGCCGAAGCTTTCACGTCTTTGGCAAGGTCGATCAGGGTCTGAATCATTTCGACAGTGGAAATGGCGTTTGCGTGATAACGGGCGACGGCTTCTTCGAGGCGTTGACTGAAGGCGCGGCTTTCGACGATGTTTCGTTTGGCTTTGCTTTTGATCTCTCCGTTCAGGAGCTTCTTGAGCGCCTCCAGGGCAAGGTTCTTCCGCTCCATAGACTTAATTTCGAGAAGGAATTCATCGGACAGGATGGAAATGTCCGGTGTCTTGATGCCCGCAGCATGAAGGATGTCTACGATTTCCGCATCGGCAACCGCCTTGTTGACCAACTGCTCGATGGCAAATTG
>SKIM01000060.1 GCA_007116445.1 Natronohydrobacter sp. | reverse complement strand
CGGCAGTATCGGCCAGCCGGACATGTTCCAGCGTCACACCGTAGCGCGCCTGCAGATCGTCACCGACCGAGGCGATGAAGGCATTGATGCGCGGATCGCCGCCCCATGCGTGCCAATAGACAGTCTGGCCGCGCGCGGCTTCCGTCACGCTGGGCCAGTCGAGAGGCAGGGCGACTTCCGCGGCCAGCGGGGCGCTCAAGGTGGCAAGAAGGGCAGGAGCAGTCAGCATGAGGCGCATGGTCGATCTCTTTTCCGGTTCTGTCAGTCTGTGTTCGCGTGCGAGAGGCAATTTGTTACGTCTGCTCAGGCATAGGGCAAGGACTGGTGCGTAAATTTCATGGATTTGGCGCTTTTGCCGCATCTGGCGCGTTCACTCCAGTGCGGCGCTCAACTGCGTCTCTAGCGCATCGATCGTGTCCACGCTCACAAAGAAGTCGCGCAGTGACGGGGCTGCAAATCCCTGCGCGATCACGTGATCGACCAGCGCCAGAAGCGGCTGCCAGAATCCGTCGATATCAAGCAGGAAAACCGGCTTCGTATGCAGCCCGATCTGGCGCCACGTCAGCACTTCGAAGAATTCATCAAGCGTGCCCGCGCCACCCGGCAGCACCACGATTGCGTCTGAGTTGGTGAACATCACTTTCTTGCGCTCATGCATCGTCTCGGTCACGACCAGTGTCCCGAGATCGAGCCGCCCGACTTCCAGCGCCATCAGATGGGTGGGGATCACGCCGAAGACCGATGCGCCCGCCTGCTGTGCGCTGCGCGCGACTTCGCCCATGATGCCGATGTCGCCTGCGCCATAGACCAGCCGCCAGCCACGATGCGCGATCAGCGCGCCAGTTGCTCGGGCAGCCTGCGCATAGGTCGGGCTGATCCCCGCGCGCGAGCCACAGAACACACATACGGAAGGGGGAATGGCCATTGTGTCGCCTGGGTGAAATTGCTTTGCCTCTGGGTAACGGGATTGCTACCCTTTCGCAAGTCGCGCCGCCTGCCAGCGCGCGGCGTGCTGCCCTGGGGGTGAAGATGCTGAAATACCTTCCGAAGGATACATTGGCGCAATGGGCGCTCGGCTCTGTCGCGGTGGCAGGTGCGGCGAGTGTTGCCTATGTGCTGGTCTTCTCGGATAACGCACCGGATCTGTCGGGGCCGGACTTCAGTCTGGTCGAACCGTCGCCGCTCAGCCCCCCCTTGCGCGAGGCAGCGCCGGATGTGCAGATCGCATTGGCCGCGCCGGTTCAGGATCTCGCTCCGCGCTTCGATCTGGTTCGGGTCACTGATCTGGGGGATGTGCTGATCGCAGGTCAGGGCCCGGCGCGCACTGCGGTCGCGGCGCTGATCGATGAAGAGCCCGTGGCGCAATCGGTCAGCTCTGACGCCGGGGAGTTCGTTCTGATGTTCGTGATCGATGCCAGCCCGGTGCCGCGCGTGCTGGAACTGGAAGTGCGTCTGCCGGGCGGAGAAAGGGTCCGTTCGGTCGATACGCTGATGCTGGCCCCGAGCAGTGATGCGCTGGCCCGGACGACAGATGGCGAAACGGCACCCCGCACCCTGGGACGCCCTGTCGATGTCGCGCCCCTTTTCCCGCAAGCACAGGACATGGGCCGCCCTGCCGCGCTGCCGAAGGATGCCCTGGCCTCGGGGCCCGCTGGCGCGTCCACGGGGCCCGCGCCAGACAGAGCCGCTGGCACAGCGCCCACGGCGATCCTCATGCGGGCCGATGGCACTGTGCAGCGTCTGGGGCTGGCCCCCGTGCTCGACCCTGAAGGGCGCAATGTCACCATCGATGCCATCAGCTATGATGCGCAGGGCGACGTGTCCGTAACGGGCCGCGCCGCGTCGGGGGCGTCGGATATCCAGATCTATATCGACAACCAACCCATCCTGCGCGCGCGGGTCGCACCGGATGGCAACTGGCAGGCACAGCTCGACGGGATCGAGCGCGGTGTCTACCGGTTGCGGGTCGATGAATTAAACGCCCAGGCGCAGGTCACTTCGCGCGCCGAAATCCCGTTTGCGCGCGAGACCCCCGAAATCGCCGCCGATGCGGCGCATCCGCAGGCATTGATCGTGCAGCCGGGAAATACGCTCTGGGGCATGTCTGAGGCGCGTTTCGGCGATGGGCGGCGCTACATGCGCATTTTCGACGCCAATCGCGACCAGATCCGTAATCCCGACCTGATCTTTCCAGGTCAGGTGATCGTTCTGCCTGACGATGCGCCTCAGTAGGGGCTCTGGTCTTTCGGCGCGGCTGAACATAAGTTATGCGCGCAGCAGAAGAAAGCCTTTGAATGACCGCGATTGACCCGGCCCGGAGCGGCCAGACCACCCCCACCGCTGCGCAGGAACGCGCAAGCGGGTGGCGCACGATCCGGCGTGTCGTGCCCTATCTGTGGCCTGCCGCGCAGGCTTGGGTGCGCCAGCGCGTGGTGCTGGCGCTGATCATGCTGGTGCTGGCCAAGGTCGTCGCTGTTGGCACACCGTTTTTCTACAAGGCTGCCGTGGATGCGCTGGCGGGCGACGGTGCGGCCTGGATGCTGGCTGTGGGCGCGGTCGGGCTGACCGTGGCTTACGGCGTCGCGCGGCTGATGGAGATCGGCTTTCAGGAATTGCGCAATGTACTGTTCACGCGTGTCGGTCAGCGCGCGCTGCGCCAACTGGCGCTGGAGACCTTCGAGCATATTCACCGGCTCAGCCTGCGCTACCATATCACGCGCAAGACCGGGGGACTGAGCCGGATCATCGAGCGCGGTGTGAAGGGCGTGGATTTCCTGCTGCGCTTCCTGCTGTTCTCGATCTTTCCGCTGATCCTGCAACTCTTGATGATCGCTGTGATTTTCTTCTGGCTGTTTGACGTGTGGTATCTGGTGGCAGTGGTGGTGACGATCAGCATCTATGTGTGGTTCACATTCCGCGTAACGGAATGGCGGGTGACCCAGCGCCGGATCATGAACCAGCAGGACACCGACGCCAATCAGAAGGCCATCGACAGCCTGCTGAATTTCGAGACGGTGAAGTATTTCAACGCCGAGACCATGGAGGCGCGGCGCTATGACAGTGCGATGGCGCAATATGAGGATGCGGCGGTCAAGACGAATTACTCGCTGGCTTTCCTGAATTTCGGGCAGGCGCTGCTGATCACGACGGGGTTGGTTGTAGTGATG
>SKIM01000240.1 GCA_007116445.1 Natronohydrobacter sp. | reverse complement strand
TTGCCCCGCGCGCGGTCATTTTCGGCTGCGAGGGGCTGCGTCTCAGCCCGGCGGAGCGCAAGTTTTTCGCCGCCAGCCAGCCTTGGGGCGGGATCCTGTTTGCACGCAATATCGACACGCCTGCGCAAGTGACTGCGCTTACAGCGGAATTGCGCGATGCTGTGGGGCGCGACTTGCCTATGCTGATTGATCAGGAGGGGGGGCGCGTGGCGCGGATGCGTGGGCCGCATTGGCGCAACTGGCCGACCGCGCTGGAGCAGTGCGATCGCGCGCGTGACCCTGAACGCGCTATGGCGCTGCGGGGGCAGATCATCGGGCTGGAATTGCGCGCGGTGGGTATTGATGTGAACTGCGCACCGCTGGCCGATATTGCCACCGCCCACACGCATGCGATCCTGCACAACCGATGCTATGGGCGATCCATGGGCGAGGTGGTTCGCCATGCCCGCGCCATGGCCGTGGGGCTGATGGCCGGGGGCGTTCTGCCGGTGCTCAAACATATCCCCGGACATGGGCGTGCGACGCTGGACAGTCATCTGGACCTGCCTGTGATCGACGCGCCCGTCGGTGATTTATCTGCACAGGATTTCGCGGCTTTCCGGGCGCTGGCTGATTTGCCATTGGGCATGACAGCGCATCTGGTTTTCGCGCAGATCGACCCGTCGGCCCCCGCGACGCAGTCCCCGCGCATGATCGGGTTGATCCGCGATGATATCGGGTTTGACGGCTTGCTGATGACGGATGACATCTCGATGCAGGCGCTGCGCGGTCCTGTGGCCGTGCGCGCGCAAGCGGCGCTGCGGGCAGGCTGCGATCTGGTGCTGCATTGTAATGGCGAGATGTCCGAGATGCAGGCGCTTGCGGAAGTTTGCCCGCAGATCTCGGGTCCGGCGCTTTCGCGCTCAGAGCGCGCGCTGGGTTTGCGGCGCGCGCCTGAGGCTGCCGACATGGCCGCGCTGGATGCGGCTTACCGCGCGGCCATGGGCTGAGGTTCAGAAAACCTCGTCCAAGAAGCGCAGCAGGGCGGCTTCCGCGCGGGCATTGGCTTCTGGATCCCAGTCGCCAGAGCTGGGCACTGTGAAGGAATGGCGCGCCCCACCGTAGATCTCTGCGCCATGCGGCACGCCCGCGGCTTGCAACTCATCCATCAAGGCCGCCAGATCAACCATGCCTGAGACTGGATCAGCAGAGCCATGCAGGACCAGCACGGGGGCCGAAGTGGCGCTGTAATCCTGCCCCTCCGGTGTGCCGAGGCCCCCGTGGAAGCTCACGAAGCCCGCCAGTTCCATGCCCGCGCGCGCGCCTTCAAGTGCGGCAGCACCCCCGAAGCAATAACCTGTCAGCACCATCGCGCCCGGAACGTCATCAAGCGCTGCAGCGGCAGCCATGCCGCCTGCGATCCGTTCGCGGAACATGTCGCGATCTGCATAAAGTGCGCCGGTTTCGCGGCGATAGTCCTCGATGCCGTCCAGCACCGCGTCACGCCCGAAGAGATCAAGCGCGACGCCGACATAGCCCGCTTCGGCCATCGCTTCGGCGCGCGCGATCTCGTGGTCATTCAGCCCGTCCCAGTCATGCACGATCAGAACAGTTCCCAAAGGTTCCGCCGCAGGGCGCGCGACATAGCCCTCGAAGACCATCTCGCCCAGTGTGTATTGGAAGGGTTCTGCAGTTGCAGTGGTTGCCATCAGGGCGATTGCTGCGCCGATAAGGGCCATATGCGGTTTCAACATGGTCAGCTCCTTCTGTCAGGGGGCAGAAGATAGCGCAAAGCGATCCAAGTCCAACGCAGATCAGGCCAGACGCGCCTTGACCTCTGCACCGGCTTTGCCGAAATCCATCTGTCCGCCAAAGCGCGACTTGAGCGCAGCCATGACGCTCCCGATATCGCGCACGGAGCTGGCACCGGTTTCGACGATCACCTGATCAATCGCGGCTGTCACCTCGGCCTCGGTCAATTGGCGCGGCAGGAAGCTCTCGATCACACCAATTTCGGCCATCTCCTTTTCGGCCAGATCCAGCCGGGCGGCTTCTTCATAGGCGCGGGCCGAATCGCGGCGCTGCTTGACCATCCGCGTCAGCACTGTGATCAGATCAGCCTCGGTCAGCTCGGATACGCCCTGATCCCCGCGCGCCGCAATCTCGCGATCCTTGATCGCGGCATTGATCAGGCGTAGCGTGGCCAGCCGCGTCGTGTCCTTGGCCCGCATCGCCGCCTTCAATTCGGTCGTGATCTTGTCTTGCAGGGACATGGCAGCGCTCCTCATGGCATGGATCTTGCTCTGGCATAGCGAAGCACGCTCTGGCCCACAAGCACAAGCACAAGCACAAGCACGAAGCACGCGCGGCGGGCGGCTTGATATTTCCCGCGCACCCGCTTAGAGACTGCTGAAATCCGACCAGACGGAGCGTGGCCCATGTCCTCCCCAAACCCCAGACCCACAGCTTGCCTCGCGCTCGCAGATGGGACCGTTTTCTATGGCCGGGGCTTCGGCGCCACGGGCGAGACTGTGGCCGAGCTGTGTTTCAACACGGCCATGACCGGCTATCAGGAGATCATGACCGATCCGTCTTATGCGGGCCAGATCGTGACCTTCACTTTCCCGCATATCGGCAATGTGGGTGTCACCCCGGAAGATGATGAAACAGCCGACCCCGTTGCCGCCGGGATGGTGGTGAAATGGGATCCCACAGCCCCGTCCAACTGGCGCGCGGCAGGTGATCTGGTCAGTTGGCTGGAAAGCCGCGGACGCATTTGCATCGGCGGTGTGGACACGCGCCGACTGACCCGCGCGATCCGTCAGCAGGGTGCACCACATGTGGCACTGGCGCATGACCCCGAGGGCAATTTCGACATCGAGGCGCTGGTCGCCAAAGCCCGCGCGTGGAAGGGGCTCGTGGGTCTTGATCTGGCGCGCGAGGTGACCTGCGCGCAGAGCTATCGCTGGGACGAGATGCGCTGGGCCTGGCCCGCAGGCTACCAACGCCAGACCGCGCCTGTGCACAAGGTCGTGGCGATTGATTACGGCGCGAAACGTAACATCCTTCGCTGCCTTGCTTCGGCGGGCTGCGATGTGACAGTGCTGCCCGCGACAGCAACGGCCGAAGACGTGCTGGCGCAGCAGCCCGATGGGGTGTTCCTGTCCAACGGGCCGGGCGATCCTGCGGCGAC
>SKIM01000258.1 GCA_007116445.1 Natronohydrobacter sp. | reverse complement strand
TATGCGCAGGCAGATCTGACCGTGGAGACCCATCCCGATTATGCGATTTCCGACACGGCAAAAGCGGCCATTGCCGCGTTGTCCGCGCGCCCCGATATCCTGGCAGGAGACGAGACATGACCCAGATCGACCATGTGCATGTGCCCTTGGGCGAGCGCGCTTATGATGTGGTGATCGGACAAGGGTTGCTGGCGCAGGCCGGCGCGCTGATCCGACCGCATCTGCATCGCCCGCGCGCGGCGATCCTGACAGAGACGCGTGTGGCCGGGCTGCATCTTGAGGCGTTGCAGGCCGGGTTGCAGGCATCCGACATCGCCTCAAGCGCGCATGCGCTTGTCCCGGGTGAAGCGACGAAGGGCTGGGCCGGGCTTGCCGAGGCGGTGGAGTGGTTGCTCGATGCCAAGGTCGAGCGGCGCGACATGGTGATTGCGTTGGGCGGCGGGGTGATCGGCGATCTGGGCGGCTTCGCGGCAGCTGTGCTGCGCCGGGGGGTGCGTTTCGTGCAGATCCCGACCTCGCTTCTGGCGCAGGTGGACAGTTCCGTGGGCGGCAAGACCGGGATCAATACGCGCCACGGCAAGAACCTTGTGGGGGCGTTTCATCAGCCGAGCCTTGTACTGGCCGATATCGATCTGCTCGATAGCCTGCCCGCGCGTGATTTTCTGGCCGGTTACGGCGAGGTAGTGAAATACGGCCTGCTCGGCGATGCTGCGTTTTTCGACTGGCTGGAGGTCAATGGCCCTGCGCTTGCACGCGGCGACAAGGCGCTGCGCCAGCATGCCGTGCGCGTCTCGGTCGAGATGAAAGCGGGTATTGTCGCGCGTGATGAGACGGAACAGGGGGAGCGCGCGCTTCTCAATCTGGGCCATACATTCTGCCACGCGCTGGAAGCTGCGACCGGCTATTCCGACCGGCTGCTGCATGGCGAGGGCGTGGCAATCGGCTGTGCGCTGGCCTTCGATCTGTCGGCGCGAATGGGGCTTTGCGCGCAGGAAACCCCGGGACGGGTGCGCGCCCATCTGCGCGCGATGGGGATGAAAGCGGACCTGGCTGATATTCCGGGCGACCTGCCGGGACCAGAGGCGCTGATTGCGCTGATGGGGCAGGACAAGAAAGTGCAGGATGGCCGCCTGCGCTTCATCCTCGCGCGCGAGATCGGCGATGCATTCGTCTGCGATGATGTGCCAGAGGCGCTTTTGGGCGAAGTTTTGCACGACGCCTGTGCGACCCGCTGCTGATTTGTCGAAATTGTCAGAATATTAACACATTTTAACGACATTAGGACCGGATCGCTTGCGCGACCAAGGTGGATATGGGATCCGCTTTGGCCAGAGCGTTCAGGAGGGATTGTCTTGCGGATTTCGGCTTTCTTGTTTCTTGGTGCTGTGACCCTGACGGCCTGTGGCGGCAGTGACGGCACTGGTATCCCCCCGCTCGAAAGCCCGCCCGCGACGCGCGCGGCCTATTATTCCTGGATGCACCCAGATGTGGAGCGCGCATGGGGCGATGGCTTCCTTGGTCAAGGGACGCGGATCACGGTGGTGGATGACTTCATGACGCCTGATACCATCGGCAGTCTAGGCGGCGGAAATACCTGCCGATCGCACGGCACCTGTGTGGAGTTGATTGCCGGAATGATAGCGCCGGAGACCCAGCTTGAGCAGGTCGCATGGGACTGGGGTAATAGTTTTAGCCTGCGCGCTGGGCAGTTGAATGTGATCAATCTCAGCTATGGTCGACCAATGCCACGGTGGCAAGCGAATGCAGGGGTTTTGGGGCGCATGGACGGGGATCTGGTTAAGATTGCCCTTGAGGGCACAGCGGTTGTCGTAAAGGCAGCCGGAAATGATGCCATCGCAGTCGATGCCACAGTTCCGAGCGGAGCGTTTTCAGGCTCCGTGGATGGGCTGAACATCGCTCTGATCGATGGGCAGTCGCATATCTTCGTTGGTGCTCTTAGCCGCAATGGAACTGTTGATAATCCAGCTGATCTCGCAGACTATTCTAATTTTGCAGGAAGCAATACCGCCATCCAAGAGCAGTTTCTGACTGTCGGGGTCGATAGTGCACGGATGGGCGGGCTTGCCGGGACATCTTTCGCCGCGCCGATTGTCAGCGGATATGCGGCGATTCTGGGCAGCAAGTTTCCCGATGCAAGCCCTGAGCAGATCGTAAATCAGCTTCTTAACGAAGCGCGCACCGACACCATCCGCAACTATGATCCTGCGCGGCATGGGCGGGGCGAGGCGAGCATTCTGGATGCTTTGGCGCCGATTTCGCTGGAATAACAAAAATTGCGCTTGGTTCAGAAGCGGTATTCATATCGCAGCCTGACCCTCGTTTCAGACAGGCCCGAGCGGCGTTCAAGAAAGCGCAACGTCTGATCCGGGGGTAAGATTGACGCCGCTAGGCGGCAATTGACAATTTGTTCTCCCTTGAGGATTGGGTCAGGTTTGCTCTGGTCGCCATATGTCGCGCGACAGGTTTTCTCTCGAAAATTACCACCTAGCAATGTCGATGCCGTAAAGCTGATGGTGGTATTTTGCGTCAACTCGTAACGATACACAAAGCCCAGCCAAACTCCCGGATCTATGCGATATTTTATTCCCCGCTCACCTGTGCTGATGCCCCAGATCATGCCAAAGGAGGGAGTGACTGCTGTCAGAAGGGTCAGGTTCATTTCCGGCACGCTTGGCGTGTACCATTCAGCCAAGTCTATCGACCTCCCTCCTGTGAGTCTGGCCTGTCCCTGCGACAGCTCACGCGCCAGAGCCGACCGGCTGGAGCCAGTGCGTGCGTCCAGCAGGAACGTCTGCGCCAGCAGCGACTGCGCGGATTGTGCACTGGCTGCAGACATGGCACCAGATGCAGCCAGAAGCACCAGCCCCGGCAGGAGCATTGCCCGGCATGCGCTCGCCTGCTGCTGCCTGGTTTCGCTTGGTCGTCTCACGCAATCCATCCGTCCCGGGTCGGCGCCTGCCGGCCTGCCTGTTTTTGATCGTCTGCAGGAAACGTGCCAGCCATGACGATTTTGGGGCACAGGCAGGGTCAGAATGCGACCAATGCGCCGAAGGGGCGCGTAACCAGGTCTAGACGCGCTCCACCGTCACCTTGCCTGCGTCGAAGGCCAGAAAGTCGCGCACGGCTTCGGCTTCTGGCGTGGGATTGGTCAG
>SKIM01000340.1 GCA_007116445.1 Natronohydrobacter sp. | reverse complement strand
CTGGCCCACCTGAGGGCCGTCTTGGCGCTGTTCATCGCGGCCATTCTCAACGCCATTGGGCAGCGTCCAGATCATCAGATCACACCAGACGCAGCCTGAAAGGATTGTTCAGGGTGAACTATTGAAGCCCTGGCGCGCACAGGTCGAATCCGGGATGCCGCCGCAGATTTGGGGATTACCCAACCCTCGGTGACCAAGCACCTGACCATGATCGAGAGACGTTATCGCCAGCGCTTGTTTGACCGGCGGGGCCATCAACTGGTCGCAACCGAGATTTGCGAGGCGCTGCTGCCGCGCCTGCGCACATTGTTGGCGCTCGCGCAGGAAATCGAGCATGAAATGGAGGGGCTGCGCGGTTTGAACGAAGGGCGGCTTCGGGTGGGCTATTCGACACATCAATTCGTCATGCATGTGCTCGGCGGCTTCATGGACACGTTTCGCGGCATCAAGATCGAAGCGCGATGCATGGCGTCTTACGATCTGCTGACCTTGCTGAATTCGGGAACAATGGATGCGGCTTTCGTGACCCTGCCAGGCCCTGAGGCCGATCTGGAGATGCTGGAATTGCGCCGTGAAGCGCTGGTCCTCATGACTGGCGCTGAACACCCGCTCGCCGGGCACACCCATTTGCGACTGCGCGACCTGAGTGATTGGCCACTCATTCAGCGCGAAACAACCTCGGCCACGCGCCGTGCTGTCTAGGCAATAGCGGTCCGAGACAGAGGGACGCTGAATACGGTGCTTGAACTCGGCTCATGGGAATCCCTACGGGATGCGGTCGCCCGTGGCATCGGCGTCGGGATTGTCATGGAAGGCGAAATAGGGCCAGATCCCGAGATGCGCGCAATTCCGATAGAAGGCGCTAAAGGACAGACATTGACAGTCGGGCACTATCTGGTCTGCCAATCAGAGGCCCGCGGCCTGGCTGCGATAGATGCGCTCTTCCAAGTGACACAGCGCTACGCTGAGACTACGACAATTCCGTGACGCCCGGGATTCGATAGCCTTTGGCTATTATAGCAAGCGTCGTTACAAAACCGACAAAAATGACTGTCATCCCTGCAGCTGTCATCTGTCACAGGAGCCTGCAATGACACGTTCTCTCAAGATAACCCTGTTGGGTAGCGCCAGCGCGCTGCTTCTGGGCGCGGTCTCGGCCGCAGCTGACTGCCCTGCAGTCACAGTCGCCGATATGGGCGGCCTTAGCCCGGCTTTCCCGCAGCAATTCGAACTTGCCGAATTTCAGCAAGCTGCAAATTGCATACTTGGTTTTTCGGAAAACCCCGATATCGCCGCGCTGAACGCGCGTATTCAGGGTAATCCTGAGCTGCCCGCTTTGGCAGGTCGCCTGCCTGCCGAGCCGCTGGTCGTGGCGCCATACACCTCCATTGGCAGCTATGGCGGCACGCTGCAGGGCACTTCGCGCGCGACCGAATCGGGCACGTCGGACCTGTTGTCGGTGCGCCATGTGAATCTTGTGCGCTATTCAGACGATCTGCAGACCATTGTCCCGAACATTGCGCACGCCTGGACCTGGAACGATGACTTTACCGAGCTGACATTTCATCTGCGTGCAGGTCACAAGTGGTCGGATGGTGAACCTTTCACTGCGGCCGATATTGTCTTCTGGTATGAAGACTTGATCCTGAACGCCAATATTTACGAAACGACTCCAGGTCGTTGGTTGTTCGCCGGCGAGCCTGCCAAGGTCGAAGCCCTGGACGAAACCTCTGTCAGATTTACCTTCCCTGTTCCGGTTCCGGGTCTATTGAATCGCTTTGCCGTCGATTACGGACAGCCCTTCCAGCCCAAACACTTCCTTGGCCAGTTCATGGACAAGCACAACTCGGACGCGGCGGCGCGTCGGGCCGAACTTGGCTTTGCGTCCGAGGGCGATGCAGTGAATTTCTTCTACGGTCCGTCGGACTGGAAAGACATTCCGACCCCGCTTCTGCGCGATGCCACGAAAACCGACGCGATTGGTCGCGCTGTGGTGCCCACGCTCGAATCGCATATCGTGATCGAGGACAATTCGCAGGGCCGCCGTCTGGTCGCCAACCCGTATTTCCACATGGTAGATACAGCCGGTAACCAACTGCCCTATATCAACGAGATCGCCGAAACATATGTGCCCGAGCGTGAAGTGAACATGCTGCGGATGCTTGATGGTCAGGTGCATTGGAAACAGCAGGCTGTGTTCCTTGATGACTTCCCGGTGCTGATGGAAAATGCTGAGCGGTCGAACATTTCGGTGGCACTTGCCCCCGCTCCGGGATCGATGACCTACTATGCTTTCAATCGCGGTCACAATGACCCGGTTTTGCGCGAAGTTTTCGGTGACCCGCGCTTTTCGCGTGCAATGTCACTTGCGATGGACCGTGACGAGCTCAATGAGATCGTATTCCTCGGGCAAGGCCGCCCGGCCAATGCCCTGCCAGTTGAGCCGGTGACTGTGGGCTTCGTCACTGACGAGCAGATCACGCGCAACACGGAATACGATTCGGAAACCGCAAATGCGCTTCTCGATGAGATGGGCCTTGAGATGGGAAGCGACGGGGTTCGTCGTTTGCCGGATGGCCGTCCCTTCGTACTGCGCCTGACCTATGCAAGCCAGGGCGGCCCGGTGCAGATGCATGAGTTGGTGCGCGACTATTGGGCTGCCGTAGGGGTCCGCGTTGATCTGCGCGAAGTGTCTTCGGACGAATACCGCGCTGCGGCCAATGCCAATGAAGCCGATATCCTGACATGGAAGAATGACGGTGTGTCTGCACCGGCCTTCAGCCAGGATCCGCGATCTGCATTTCCGCCCTTTGGCGACTTCTTCAACCCTGGCCCGGGCATTGCCTGGGCGGAGTGGAAAAGCACCGGCGGCGCATCGGGTGTCGAGCCACCCGCTGACGTGCTGCGCTTGTGGGATCTGGCCGAGCGCCTGACCCAGATCCCGCTTGGCTCGCCAGAGTCGGATGAGATTGGTCGCGAGATCGTAGAGATCCATCTGGACCAGATGATCCGCATCGGCACGGTTGGGGATATTCCCGAACCCTATATGCACCATAACAGCCTGAAAAATGTGCAGCCGCTCACCGCCAAGACCTATGACTATTACTGGACTTACCCTTACCGGCCCCAGCAATGGTTCTTGGCGAACTGACCCCCACAAATGAGGGGGGTGCGCATCCGGCGCGCCCCTGATTTCGACCTTTAGCGGACACCTCTCATGGCCGTTTTCCTTATCCGTCGCCTGCTGGGCATGGCGCTGACCCTGCTGCTCGTGTCGCTCATGGTGTTCCTGATCATGGAGCTTCCGCCGGGCGACTATGCCGAGCGCTACGCTTTCCGAAAGTTTTCGGGCACGGGTGTTGCGGTCACGCCCGCTGATATTCAGGCGATCCGCATCGAGCTGGGGCTGGACGCGCCCATGATGGTGCGCTACGCAAACTGGATCAGCGGCATCGTCCTGCGCGGCGATTTCGGGCAGGCCTATTCCTTCCTCACCTCCGTGAACAACGTGATCGGCGACAAGGTCTGGCTGACGCTTGGCCTGCTGGTGGCCACGTTGCTGCTGACCTATCTGATCGCGATTCCCGTGGGCCTTTATGCAGCGGTCAGGCGCGGATCGGGGGCGGATTACGGGCTGACCATTATCTCCTATCTAGGGCTTGCGCTGCCGAATTTCCTGCTGGCGCTGCTGCTTCTGTATTTTGCCAATCGCTGGTTCGGGGCTTCGATCGGGGGGCTGTTTTCCGATCAATACAGGGATGCGCCCTGGTCGCTGGCCAAATTCTGGGATCTGGTTAAACATCTGTGGATCCCCGCCCTGGTGCTGGGCTGGTCGGCCATCGCCTATCAGTTGCAGACTGTCCGCGCGACCATGTCCGATGAGATCGGCAAGCTTTCGGTGATGGCGGCGCGCGCGCGCGGATTGCCGGAAACCCGCCTGATGGTGAAATACCCTGCGCGGCTGGCCGTGAACCCCGTCGTCTCGACCATCGGCTTTGATGTGAACCGCATCTTTTCCGAACTGCCCATCGTGGCTGCCGTTCTGGGCCTGACAGAATTGGGCGATCTGCTGCTCAAGTCCTTCCTCGATCTCGACATGAATGTGGCAGGCGCGATCCTGCTTCTGCTGACAGTCGTGATCGTGGTGATGAATTTCGTCTCGGATCTGCTGCTGGCCTGGCTTGATCCGCGCATCCGGCTGGAGGGGTAAGGCCATGACCGACATGCCGCAAACGCCCGAAACCCGCACTGAGCGCCGCGAGCGCGAGCGCCGCGAGGCCTATTACTCCGCAAGCCAATGGACGCTGATCTGGTGGCGCTTCCGTCGCCACCGGGCCGCCATGGCTGCATCTGCGATCCTTGGGCTGATGATCATCCTGGGCCTCTTCGCCGAGTTCTTCGCGCCCTATGGCCCGACCGAGCGCAACCGTGACTACCTTTATGGCGCACCGCAGATGCCGATGTTTTGCGATCAGAACGGCTGTTCGCTGCGTGCTTTCGTACATGGCACGCGCACCGAGCGCGACCCCGTCACGCTGCGCTCGCGCACGGTCCCCGATCCGCAGACCCGGCGCTATGTGCAGTTCTTCGTAGAAGGCCAGCCTGCAAAGCTCTTGGGCGTGATCCCGACCCGCACACGGCTGTTCGGGCTGGATGAAGGACGCATCCACCTGTGGGGCACCGACGAATTGGGTCGCGATGTCTTCTCGCGCACGCTTTATGCCACGCGCACCTCGCTTTCCATCGGTGTTCTGGGGGTCATCATTTCCTTCGTGCTGGCCTTGGCCATTGGCGGGATCGCCGGATATGCAGGCGGGCTGACCGACAGCGCCATTCAGCGCGTGACCGAGGTGGTGCGCGTGATCCCGGTCATCCCGCTCTATATGGGGCTTGCGGCGGCGATGCCGCGCGAATGGTCGGGGCTACAGGTCTATTTTGCGATGACCGTGATCCTTGGTGCGGTGGGTTGGCCGACACTGGCGCGCCGCGTGCGAAGTCAACTCTTGTCCATCCGGGGCGAGGATTATGTGACTGCCGCGCGGCTGGCAGGTGCGCGCCCCTCGCGGATCATCGGCACGCATATGCTGCCCTCGTTCACGAGCTTCATCATCGTCGATCTGGTGATTTCTTTTCCCTATATGATCCTGTCGGAAACGGCGCTGTCCTTCGTTGGGCTGGGTCTGCGCCCGCCTGCGGTCAGCTGGGGTGTGATGCTGCAACAGGCGCAATCCATCCGCGTGATTGAACAGGCACCTTGGCTGTTCATCCCGGCGCTTTTCGTGGTGGTCGCCGTGCTGGCCTTCACGGTCATCGGTGACGGGCTGCGCGACGCGGCCGATCCCTATTCGGAGGCGCGATGATGCTGCTCTCAGTCGAAAACCTCTCGATCAGCTTTCGCACCGATGAAGGGCCGGTCACGCCGGTTCAGGGCGTCAGTTTCGATCTTGCCGCAGGGCGCACGCTGGGATTGGTGGGCGAGAGCGGATCGGGCAAATCGGTCACCACCAAGGCGCTGATGCGGCTTCTGCCGGGATCGGCCAAACTCGCGCCCGACACCCGGATCCGCTACCGCGACAAGGCGGGGCAGATCGTCGAGGTCGAGAAGCTCAAGCCAGACGCGCGCGCGCTGCGCGCCTTGCGCGGGGGCGAGATCGGCATCATCTTTCAGGAGCCCATGGCCTCTTTCAGCCCGGTCTACACCATCGGCAATCAGATGATGGAGGCGATCCGTCTGCATAAGGGCTTGAGGGGCCGCGCGGCGCGCGAACTGGCCATCGAGATGCTGGCCAAGGTGGGGCTGTCCAACCCGGCGGCACGGGTTGACCAATATGCGTTCGAGCTTTCGGGCGGCATGCGCCAGCGCGCCGTGATCGCAATGGCGCTCTCGGCCAGCCCGCGCCTGCTGATCGCGGATGAACCCACCACGGCGCTGGATGTGACGATACAGGCGCAGGTTCTGGAACTGATGCGTGGGCTGCAATCCGATCTGGGCATGAGCATGATCTTCATCACGCATGACCTGGGCGTGATTGCCCAGATCGCGCAGGAGGTGGCGGTGATGTATCTGGGCACGATTGTCGAGCGCGGCCCGGTGCGCGATGTGCTCAAGGATCCCCAGCACCCCTATACACGCGGATTGCTGAAGGCGATCCCGTCACTGGACCGGCTGACGCGGCGGCTGCACCCGGTGCCGGGCGACATTCCCAGCCCGTCCGCGCGTCCCACGGGCTGCCCGTTCCATACCCGCTGCACCGAGGCGCGACCCGGGCTGTGCGACCGCATGTCACCTGCACAAACCTCTTTCGGCACTGGTCGCATGGTGCGCTGCCATCTGGCTGAACCGGCACTGGCACGAAGCGCATGATGGAGAGTGCGATGGAAACGCTGATCGAAGTGCGCAATCTGGAAGTGGGGTTCCCGGTCACCCGGCGCAAGTTTCTGCGAACCAGTACCCAGATCCTGCGCGCCGTAGATGGCGTCAGTTTTGACATCAGGCGCGGCGAAACCGTGGGGCTTGTGGGCGAAAGCGGTTCGGGCAAGACGACTGTGGGCCGCGCGATCCTGCGCGCGATTGACCCGACAGGCGGCGAGGTGATCTATCACACGGCTGCGGGCAATGTGGACCTGGCCCATGCAGATGCCGAAACCCTGCAAAAGCTGCGCCCCAATCTGCAAATGGTCTTTCCCGAAGGCCGCGTAAACCTGCACAGCCTCTCGGGCGAGGCGCTGCGCAGTTTCCGCCCGCGCATGAGCCTTGTGTTTCAGGATCCCTATTCCAGTCTGAACCCGCGCATGACTGTGCGCGACATCATTGCAGAGCCGCTGATCGCGGGCGGGTTGATGCGCGACCGCAAAGCGATGGACGCGCGCATGCGCGATATCGCGGCGCGCTGCAAGCTGAACCTCGAACATCTGCGCCGATTTCCGCACGCATTCTCGGGCGGGCAGCGCCAACGCATCTGCATCGCGCGCGCGCTGGTCTCGCGGCCTGATTTCGTGGTGTGCGACGAGTCCGTTTCGGCGCTGGATGTGTCGATTCAGGCTGAAATCGTCAACCTGCTCAAGGATCTGCAAGAGGAGATGGGTGTCGCATTCCTGTTCATCGCGCATGATCTGAGCGTGGTGGCGCAGATCAGTGACCGTGTGGCCGTGATGTATGTGGGCCAGTTCGTGGAATATGCGCCCACGCGGAAATTGTTCTTCACCCCGCGTCACCCCTACACGCATGCGCTGCTCTCAGCCGTGCCAGTGGCGGACCCGGATATTCCCTATAACCCGGTCCGGCTGGACGGCGAGATCCCGAACCCGATGGATGCACCCGAAGGATGTCGTTTTCACACGCGCTGCCCCCATGCGCGGGAGGCATGTCGCGTCGAGGCGCCCGCCTGGCGCGAGATTGCGTCCGAGCATTTCGTGGCCTGTCATTTCGCAGAGGAATTTGATTTCTCTCGTCCGGAAAACCCAAGCTGAGAAGGCAACATGACGCACACACTCCCTGCGCCCCGTCTGGGCGAACCTTATCTGCTGACGCCTGGTCCGCTGACCACAGCGTATGAAGTCAAAGCGGCCATGCTGCGCGATCATGGGTCGTGGGACAGCGATTTCCGCGCCATGACCGCCCAAATGCGCGCGGACCTTGTGGCCATGCTGGGCGATCCTGATTTCGACTGTGTGCCGATGCAGGGGTCGGGATCATTCGGGGTCGAGGCCATGCTGGGCAGTTTCATTCCGCGTGACGGACGCGCGCTGGTGCTGGCCAATGGTGCCTATGGCCAGCGTGCGCGCGCCTGCCTGCGCGTTATGGGGCGCAGTGTCGAGCTTCTTGACAAGGGCGACTTCGCCCCGCCCCGTGGTGACGAGGTAAGCGCCATACTGGCGCGCGACCCAATGATCACCCATGTCGTCGCGATCCATTGCGAAACCTCCAGCGGAATCCTGAACCCCTTGCCTGAAATCGCCCAAGCCGTTGCCCGCGCCGGGCGGTGCCTGCTGGTCGATGCGATGTCCTCCTTTGGTGGAGTGCCGTTCGATACCACCTCCATCCCCTGCGATGCGATCGTGTCATCGGCCAATAAATGCATCGAAGGCGTGCCGGGATTCGGCTTTGTCCTGGCGCGGCGCGATGTGCTGGCGGGGTCGGCCGGTAATGCCCATTCACTCGCGCTCGATGTTCATGCCCAATGGGCCGAGATGGAGCGTTCAGGCCAATGGCGCTATACGCCGCCCACGCATGTTGTCGCTTCCTTTCTGGAAGCGCTGCGCCTGCATCAGGCCGAAGGCGGTGTGGCGGGACGTCACGCGCGCTACAGCGCCAATCGTGATGCACTGGTTGCAGGCATGCGCGATCTGGGCTTTGCGACGCTTCTGGACGACGAATGGTTGTCCCCGATCATCACCACCTTCCACGCCCCGGCAGATCCCGCCTTCAGCTTTGCGCGTTTCTATGATGCGATGAAGGCGCGCGGGTTCATCATCTACCCGGGCAAGCTGACCCACGTGGAGAGCTTCCGCATCGGCCATATCGGCCAGCTCGATACTGATGTGATGGCGCGTGTCGTCGCGGCTGTGGCAGACAGCCTTACGGACTTGGGTGTCACAAGCTGCGCGCCCGACCAACACTCTCTGACAGAAGGCACCCTCGCATGACACATTTCAAGGCCGTCGTCTTTGACTGGGCGGGCACGATGATCGACTTCGGCTCCTTCGCCCCGATGGGGGTATTTGTCGAAGCTTTCAAACGCTTTGGCATCGACGCGACAATTGCCGAGGCCCGCGCGCCCATGGGCGCCCCCAAGCGCGACCATATCAAGGCGATGATCACGGCACCGCGCCTGTCGGCGGAATGGGTGCGCGTGCATGGCGTGCCCCCCACCGAGGCCGACATAGACCGTATCTATGAGGTTTTTGTGCCCATGAACGAAGAGGTCGTGGCAAATTACGCAACCCTTGTGCCAGGCGCTGCTGAGATGGTGGCCGACCTGCGTGCGCGGGGGCTCAAGATCGGCTCGACCACGGGCTATACACGTTCGATAATGGAGCGTGTGTTTCCAGTCGCATCGGCGCAGGGCTACAGCCCGGACAACTGCGTCTGCGCCGATGACCTGCCTGAGGGCCGCCCCGGTCCGCTTCAGATGTATCAATGCTTCATCGACCTGCGTGTCTATCCGCCGCATTGTGTGATCAAGGTTGATGACACCGAGCCGGGTATTGCCGAGGGCGTCGTTGCGGGCTGCGTCACTGTGGGGGTGGCGCTGTCGGGCAATCATGTCGGGCTGACGCCAGAGGCGCTGGCCGCTCTGAGCCCGGACGAACTGGACGCGCACCGCCACCGCGCGACACAAGCGCTGCGCGCCGCCGGCGCGGATCATGTCATCGACACAGTTGCAGATTTGCCAGCTCTTGTCGACAGCCTCGAACAAAAGGCAACAGCTTGATGCGCAATGTTTTTTCAAGTCCCGGTCGGTTCTGGCGCGGCAATCTGCATACGCATTCCACGCGCTCGGACGGGGTGCTCGACCCTGCCGAAGTCTGCCGCCGCTACAAGGCCGAAGGATATGATTTCATCGCGCTGACCGATCATTTCGTGGGCCGCTACGGGTATCCGATTGTTGATACCACCCCTTATCGCAGCGAAGGTTTCACCACGCTGCTGGGGGCCGAACTGCATTCCGGCGCAATGCAGAATGGCGAATTGTGGCACATTCTGGCGGTGGGCCTGCCCGCCGATTTCGCACCTGCAAACGCGCCGGATTTCAAACCTGTCGCTGTACAGGAGACCGGGCCACAGATCGCCGCGCGCGCCCGTGCTGCGGGCGCATTTGTGGCAATTGCGCATCCGCAATGGTCTGGCATGACGCTCGCGGATGCGCGCAGTCTGGACGCCGCCCACGCTGTCGAGGTTTATAATCATGGTTGCGCTGTTGGGGCCGCCCGTCCCGATGGTTTCGCGATTGCGGATCTGCTGCTCGGCGAAGGTCGCGCCTTGTCGCTCTGTGCGACTGATGACGCGCATTTCAACGAGCCTGACCATTTCGGTGGTTGGGTCATGGTCCGATCAGTGGAAAACTCTCCAGAGGCCTTGCTGACGGCCTTGAAGGCAGGCGATTACTATTCCAGTCAAGGCCCGGACTTACGCAATATCACGGTGGACGGCGACACGGTGACCGTGGAATGTTCTGCGGTCGTGACAGTGATCCTTCAAAGCGGCGGATCAGCGGCCCAGGCAAAGCATGGCAACTCCATGACCCGGTGTCGCCTTGGTCTGGGGCGATCGAAGGAGCATGGCTGGTTTCGCGTCACCGTCATCGATGCAGCAGACCGACATGCATGGTCAAACCCGATTCTACTCTAGAATAGGGGCGACGATCACCTGAGGGTCGGAAGAGACATCGACCTTGTTTCGTCAGCCTGCCAAGTTCTCGCGCAGTCCCTTGGTTCGTGAGCGTCCAGGAAACCGGCGGCGGCGCACCCTGAACCGATCATGGCAGATCCGACAGCGCGTTTGCATGGGCGCGCACGTCGCCGCCTGCTTCAGCAAGTTGGGACAGGTTTCAGTAAAAAACATTCGCAGATCCTCGGGCGATTGTGCGGCAGTTTGTCGGTGCAAAGGGATGCCCGTGCTGCGTTGCAAATGATCGCTCTGACGATGCGAAATCTCGGCAGGGCATTTGCCACACAGATCTGAGGTCAAGCGCTGTCACTGGCTTGTCATCGCTGGATGCTGGCAGCCTGTATGCAGGCAACCCCTGATGCATATCTGCTTCCCTAATTGTTTCAAAAAGTGAATTTCTCACCGCATTTGCGCAAAAAGCCCTGCTCCTCAGCCGTGTGAACGCGGCGCAAAGGTGTTCTTTCGTTTCCGCTCCATGTGGCAATTCTCCAAGAGCTTTGCTCACCAGTAAACCCGGGGTGGTTCATGAGAAAGCAACCTCGCGCATTCCCTTTTCACCTGCTAGGCAGGCACTAGCACTCCGTGTGCGCTCATGCCGTGTTTTAACTGTCAAGGAAAAGCCGATGGATGACCTGACCCGCCGCCACAACGAGAAGATGAAACGCATCAAGGCTGCGCGCGACGAGCTCATGAGAACGAAGACTGAAGAGAAGGGCCTGATTATCGTGCATACTGGCGCAGGAAAGGGCAAATCCTCCTCCGGCTTCGGAATGATCATGCGTTGTATTGCGCATGGCATGCCATGCGCGGTGGTGCAGTTCATCAAGGGCAACTGGGAGACCGGCGAAAAGCGCTTTCTGCGCGAGCGTTTTGCCGAAGATTGCCGGTTTTTCGTCTCGGGCGAGGGCTTCACTTGGGAAATCCAGGACCGCGAGCGCGATGTTGCAGCTGCTCAAAATGGCTGGCGGTTGGCGCAGGAGCAGATTCTGGACCCTTCAATCCGCTTCGTGCTTCTCGATGAAATCAATATTGCATTGCGATACGGCTATCTCGATATAGACGAGGTCGTGAACTTCCTGCAAACCCGCAAACCGCCGATGACCCATGTCTGTCTGACCGGGCGCAACGCGAAGCCCGAATTGATCGAGGCGGCAGATCTGGTGACCGAAATGACGCTGGTCAAGCATCCGTTCCGCGACGGGATCAAGGCGCAGCACGGGGTCGAGTTCTGAGCGGGATTGGGGGGGCGCTGCCCCCCGCTCCCTGCGGTCGCGCCCCCCGGGATATTTGGACAAGGATGAAAAGACATTGTTTACCATTCTGCGCGACAGTCGGAGGGCGGTACAGGGAGGGATCCCGATG
>SKIM01000278.1 GCA_007116445.1 Natronohydrobacter sp. | reverse complement strand
GCGCGCGCGCGCTCGGCGCGCAATTCGGGCATGACATCCGCGCCATCCACCTCGATCACCGCGTCCTCGCCCGCGCGCTGTGCCACATGCAGCACGGCGCGGCCCTCGGTCTCGTTGATTTTCGCACCCGTAAACATCGCCGCGCGCGCATCGGCCAACCTGGCCCCTTCCGCCAAAGCGACCAACAGATCGCGCGCCTCCGCGTCAATGCTGGTCTTTGAATAATCGAGCCGCATCTCGCCCGCCGCGACCGTGAACGCGTTCGCGCGGCCCGCATCGGCGAACAGCTCCAGAATCGACCGCCCTGCATGGGCGCGCTGATGCTCGGCCAGCTTGTCCCAGATGCTCATATTCGCCCCCATTCAATGCCTTGCAAAATACCAAGCGAGCCGGGGCGAAAGCCCCGGCCCCGCCAAAACCAGCCTTATGCAGCCCAATGCACCTGCGCTTGCGACAGCACCGCGGCAATCGGCGCCTCCTGCGGCGACAGGCCGCGCGCGCGTTCCAGCGCGTCGCGCTTGGCCGCCCCCGTGATCAGCACATGCACATGCATCGCGTCGCGCAGCACCGGGGCCGTCAGGGTCACGCGCGGCTCGCCCGCAGCTTCGGCCCGCATCGCCATCAGCGGCGGCGCATCGGCACGCAGCGCGGCTTCCAGATTATCGGCACCGGGAAAGAGCGAGGCCGTATGCATATCCTCACCCATCCCCAAAAGCAGCACCGAGAGCGGCAGATGCGGCGCGAGCTCCGCGCTCAGTGCCTCCAGCCCATCCTCGGGCGTGGGCTGATCGGCGCGCAGAGGCAGCAGGCGCGCCGCCGCAGCTTCGCCCACCAGCAACCGCTCGCGCAGGAGCCGCGTGTTCGAGCGCGGGCTGCCCTCGGGAACCCAGCGTTCGTCATTGAGCACGACTGCGACATTTTCCCAGTCCAGATCAACCCCGCTGAGCGTGTCGAAAACCGGTCCCGGCGTGGTGCCGCCGGGCACGCTGAGCGTTGCGCGGCCCGTGCTGCGCAAGACCTGCCCCAGATCCGAGGCGATGCGCTGCGCGACCCGCAGCATCAGCATGTCGCGGTCGGGGTATTCGTGAAACTCCATTAACGAATCTCCCGCCAGCGTCGTCCGTCCTTGTGCATCAGCATCAGCGCCCCCTCTGGCCCGGTCGAGCCCGGCTCATAGGGTTCGGGCCGGTCGCCACGCGTCTCCCACGCTTCGATCACCGGATCAACCCAGGCCCAGGCGGCCTCGACCTCGTCGCCGCGCATGAACAAGGTCTGATTGCCGCGAATGACATCCATGATCAAGCGTTCATAGGCGTCGGGGATGTCGAGGTCATTGCCCAGCGCTTCGGCAAAGCTCATGTCGAGCGCCACATCCTTCAGCCGCATGCCGCCCGGCCCCGGCTCCTTGATCATCACGCGCAGATCCATGCCCTCATCAGGCTGCAGGCGGATCACCAGCACATTCTCACGCCATTGATTCGATTCGCCGAAAATGGAATGCGGCGGTTCCTTGAAGGTGATCGCAATCTCGGACACCCGCCCGCGCAGCCGCTTGCCCGTGCGCAGGTAAAAAGGCGTGCCCTTCCAGCGCCAGTTCGAAACATGCAGCTTCATGGCGATGAAACTTTCCGTGCGGCTGTCAGGATTGCCGGATTGTATCAGGTAATCATCGCCCCCCGCCCCGCCGCGATACTGGCCGCGCACCAGATCGCCCGGCGGCAGCGGGTCAAGCGCACGAATGACCTTGAGCTTTTCATCGCGCATCGCGTCAGGCTCGAAACAATGCGGCGGCTCCATCGCGATCAGGCAGAGCAACTGCATCAGGTGGTTCTGCACCATGTCCCGCATCGCGCCGGAATTGTCGTAATATTCCCCGCGCCCACCAACGCCGACAGTCTCCGCAACCGTGATCTGCACATGATCGACGAATTGCGCGTTCCAGAGTGGCTCGAACAGGATATTGGCAAAGCGCACCGCCATCAGGTTCTGGACCGTTTCCTTGCCCAGATAATGATCGATGCGGTAGATCTGATCTTCGTGAAAATACGCCGCAAGGCTTGCATTGAGCGCACGCGCTGACGCCAGATCCTTGCCGAAAGGCTTCTCGACCACGATCCGCGCGTTGCGATCCGCGATGCCGCGCAGATGCAAGCGCTGGGCCAGTTCGCCGAACAGCGCGGGGGCGACCGAGAAATAAAACGCGCGCACTGTCTCCTCGCGCATCAGCGCGCCAAGCGCGTCCCAGCCGTCATCGCCCTTGGCGTCGACAGTGACATAGTCGATGATATTCAGAAAGCCCGTGACAATTGCCGCGTCCAGTTCGCTGGCGGGGACAAATTCCTGCAGCGCATCTTTGACCTGGCTGCGGAAATCCTCGCGGGACATCTCGGTCCGCGCAGCGCCGATGATCGCGGCGCCTTCGGGGATCTGCCCTTCTCGCCAACGACGATAAAGGCCCGGCAGAATCTTGCGCCGTGCCAGATCGCCCGTCGCCCCAAAAATGACCAGATCAAATCGCTCGACCGGAATGACGCGTGCAACCATTGTGACCTCTCCTCTGGGACCAGGCACCCGGCATTGACGCCGTTAGCGCTATCAGCGCCTGTTTATACAGGTGTCTCGCATCTGTCCAGCGGGGCCGTACGCGCTCAGGACTCCAGTTCCGTATCCCAATACAGGTAATCGAGCCAACTGTCATGCAGATGATTGGGCGGGAAACGGCGGCCGAGATTGCGCAACTGCTCGGATTGCGGGCGCAGGGGCGGGTTGCGCAGCTTCATCCCGGCTTCGCGCAACGTCTTGGAGCCCTTGCGCAGGTTGCAGGGTGCGCAGGCGGCCACGACATTTTCCCAGCTGGTCACCCCGCCAAGCTTGCGCGGCAGGACGTGATCAAAGGTCAGATCATTCTTCGCACCGCAATACTGACAGGAAAATTCATCGCGCAGAAACAGGTTGAAGCGCGTGAAGGCAACACGCTTGCGCGGTTTGACATAGTCACGCAGCACCACCACCGACGGCACGCGGATTTCCATGCGCTGCGACCGCACCACATGCTCATATTCCGCCAGAATATCAACGCGATCGAGAAACACTGCCTTGACCGCATCCTGCCAGGGCCAGAGCGACAGCGGGTAGTAGGATAACGGCCTGTAATCGGCGTTGAGCACCAATGCGGGAAATTGCCTCAGAGCGACAGGCTCGCGCACAAACTCAGTTCTGAAATCACCATCCACAGGTGCTGCCTCCATTCAAGCAGCCCTTTGGGGCGACATTGTATCCGCACCCCGCAGGGCCGAAAATCTGCTGCGCCACAGCAGATCACGCCCAAACTATATATGGCGCGAAGCATCTGGCAAGCGTTTCGCGCATACAAGATGTCGCAGCACTGGTTTATGCGCAATTTGTGACGTCGAAATGACGCCCTGCGGCTTGCAGCTGCGTCAACGCCGCGACATGCCTGCTCGCCTGCATCAGATACGCTTTGAGCGCAGGTTTCGCCTGCAGCGCTTCCGGGCAACCGTCACCCCTGAACGGTCGCTGCGGGCGCGACAGACACGACCCCGATGCGCAACAATTCCGCCTCCAACTCAGCGCGCATCAGCGGTTTGGACAAATATCCTTCGAATCCCAAAGCGATGTAATCGTCGCGGCGCCCGTGCAGCACATCCGCAGTCAATGCCACTACCGGCGTCGCAGCCCAAGGTTGGGCCCCCGCACGCAATCTTGCCAAGGTCGCCAATCCGTCCAGCTTCGGCATATGCATGTCGAGCAGAATCAGGTCCACATGCTCTTGCGCAAGGATCTCCAGCGCTTGCACGCCATCTTCCGCTTCGATGCAGGTCGGACCAAACGGCTGCAGCAAACCGCGCACCACGCGTCGATTGATACGACTGTCATCAACGACCAGGATGGATTTGCCGCGCAGCGCATCCCTGAGCGACGACGAGACGTCTTGCGTGGCAGAAACGGCGCTCTGCGCTTCCACGGCTCCGGCCTTGAACCAGAAGGTGAAACGCGACCCTTTGCCCGGCGCGGACTGCACAGCGATATCGCCGCCCATCAACCGCGCAAACCGGCGCGACAGCGCCAGCCCCAACCCGGTCCCCCCATATCTGCGCGAGGTCGAGGCATCAGCCTGCTCAAAGGGTTGAAACAGACGATTCAGCGTGTTTTCCTCTATGCCGATGCCGGTATCGCGAATGGACAGCCTGACCTTCCATCCGTCATCCTGCGGGTCGGCGGATAATTCGACTGATATAGTGCCGCCATGCGTGAATTTCACAGCATTCGACACAAGATTGGCAAGGCACTGACGAACGCGGACAGAATCATACACCACCCTGTCTGGCACAGGCCCGATCACTTCAAATCCCAGCGTTGTGTTGTTTTCATGAGCGCGCGCACGAAACAGCTCAACAGTTGCCGAAAGCACCTCACCCAGTCGCTCCGGCGCGGGGTCGAGAGAAAGTTGACCACTTTCGATCTTCGACAGATCAAGGACATCGGCAATGATCGACATCAGCAACTCGCCGGATTCACCGATGATGCGCAGCGCTTCGCGCTGGTCGGGATTGAGGTCTGACGTTTCCAGAATCTGCGCCATGCCCAGAACACCATTCAGCGGGGTGCGGATTTCATGGCTCATATTTGCCAGAAATTCGGTTTTCGCCCGATTTGCTATTTCTGTAGCTTGCAGCGCCTTGCGCAGGTCATCACGAATCGACTGAATACGCCTGAGCAGAAGATATCCGAGGATCACCGGCGGCGGGGCCACGAAAATGGCAACGATTGCCGCAATGCTGGCCAGCCAGAGGGGGTCTTCCAAAACTGACGGGCCGAAAAAGACCACATAAATATGGGAAAACCCAAGAAACAGCAGAAAGCTGCATATGACGATCACCAGGACCAGACCGGAATTGAACCAGAGCGGATCACTCCGTTCAGCTGCCTTCAGGAAACGCCTGAGCCAGTTGTCCTTGACCGGTCGGATCTGTTCCTTGGTCATTATTCTACCCTGCCGGCGATGGTCCGAAGCACGGGCGGAGCGTATCGTCGGCGCTGTCCATCCATGCATTGTGATGTGCCGGTCGTCAGACAGTCTCATATTCCTATGAATGCAAGATTAACGCTGAGCGGTGCGCCTGCACTGTTCCGAGATGCGTTTGCCGCGCGCGATGATGATCGCATCTTTGCGCAGTGCATCTACAGCCGATGATGTTCACACGCCAATCACCTCCGAACTGTACGATTGTTGCCACTTCGGGGCCATTTTCACAGGCGATCGTCACACTGCAACAAAATGAGGATGGACGCATGGGCGGCATTTTGCGGTGGCACCTTCTGATCTGGCGATACATCGCTGCAATGGTGCTGCTGCCCTTCATGGTGGCGTTGCTGCTCTCTGTCCTGCTGCGCCCGCCTGAAATGGCAGTCTGGGTATTGCTGGCGCTGCTCTGGCCAGTGGCCTTTATTGCTGGACATGCAACCTGTGGGGGGCGCAGGATCAGGGCTGAACTGGCCGCGTCGGGTGTGCTGCTCGGCTGTGCCATGGTTCTCGTGCCGCTGTGTCTTTCGGCGCCGCTGCTGCTCGTGCCCTTCGCATTGGTTGCGGTCTGTTTGATCTTGCTGGGCCTTTGGCTTGCAATCGGCATGGCCCTCGCCCATGGCGCGGGGCCTGCGCGCAAGCGGCGCAGCCTGTCGGCCGCGATTTGCCTCAGCTTGCCTGCTGATCGCGTGATGGCCGAAATGCGCCTGGTGCCAGGACAGGAAACTGCGCTGCATTGCTGCGGCCCCGAACGCGATGACGGCTGGTTCGAGGTCATGCGCAAACGTCCGGATCTGCGCCACGATGCCATGCCGCAAAGACGCGCCGGACCTTGGCCGCTCTGGCCACAGATCGCCGCGCTGCTGCCCTGGGACGCCACGACACTGGACGTCACGCAAGCCCGGCCTGGTCGGCAATATGCCCGCATCGTGGAAGAGGGCCGCTACGATCAGACAGTGGCGTTTTCCGATGGCGATGGCGTCTCGCTATCGCTGCTGCGGGTTTGCGTGACGCCACGCCTGCATGGATGTGTCCTGCGTGAAACCGGCTGGACAAATACCATGACCTACTTGGACTGGGCCTGTGCCCGATTGCAGAACCATGGGCTGTGGTCACTGGCAGCGCGGCTTGACCATATCGCAGGCTGGCCAGCGCAATACGCTGTAACCGACGGGCCCGAGCACCCACCGCGCCCTGCGCATCGCAAGCAAGCAGGCGCATGGCAGACGGGGGCGGTCAGTCTTGCAAAGCTTCGCAAGAAGGCACAGAAATTGGTGCCGCGCACAGAGATGCTGCGGTCACGGCAATGGCGCTGAAGGGGCGTGGTGGGTGATGAGAGACTCGAACTCCCGACATCTTCGGTGTAAACGAAGCGCTCTACCAACTGAGCTAATCACCCGCGCTGTCAGTCTTTAGCCGGGAATGCAGTGCGCTTCAATATCTGATAACGCACAAAAGACGCGCCATTGCGCAAGGCTTTGTTAACCACATTCCGGTACGCTTCGCCGATGCGATATCTGATTGTCCTTCTGGGTCTGGCGCTGAGCGCGTGCGATTCTCCGTCACCCTGGCTGTCTGCGGGGACACGTCATGCTGTGACATTGCAAGGCGTCGATTTCACCGTTTGGCAGGACGGAAACCGTGTTGAGGTCATTCGCCACGGCTTTGTCCGACCCCGGGATCAGAACCGCATCCGCCCCCTGATGCAGGACGCCGCGCGCCAGGCCACTGGCTGCGATCTGCGCCCAGGAACCGCCGAAGGCGATACTGGCGTGTTGCGCGCGCAACTGAACTGCAGGACATGATGCCGCAGGCACAATTTGCGCCAGATCAAAGTGCGTCACAGCTTGGCATGCTCAGACTGTCCGGGAAATTGAACTGGAGCACGCACATGGCACGACTGTTTTTTCTTATTCTTTCCATTGTTGGTGTGACAGGGGCCGGGATCGGTATCGTTGTGGCCCTTGTCATGGGCTTTGACACTTTGAACGGCATTCTCGTTTCTGCCGCATTGGGCACGCTGCTCGGTGCTGCGGCAAGCTGGGTCATCTCACGCCAGCTGATCAGCGCCTGAGCGGCCCGGCCGACCTGTCATGCCCGGCAGCCCCCGCCGCCGGGCGCACTGCCTGTCACTTCTGGCCCGGCAGTTTGTCGCGCAGGAAGGACAGCGCCAGTGACAGACCGTCATGGGCAATGCCATGCGCCGTGCCCTTGGAAATGTGGCTATAAGTCTCGAACCCGGCGGCGACCAGCGCATCAGCGGCTTGCGGCAGGCTTTCCAGCGGCACGACATCATCCTGATCGCCATGGATCAACAACACGGGTGGTTTCGCGATCGCCTCGGCCCCCAGGGCCTCGGGCTGCAGCAGACGCCCTGAAAAGCCGACAATCCCCGCAATGGCTGCAGCGCGGCGCGGCGCGACATGCAAGCTGATCATCGTGCCCTGCGAAAACCCCACCAGCGCAAGCTGTTCGGGCGCGAGATCTTCCTGCGCGAGGATCTCGTCAAGAAAGGCATTCAGGTCATCGGATGCAGCAAGAAGGCCGTTGAGCGCCTGCTCTTCGCTGGAACCATCCAGCCACGGAATCGGAAACCACTGATAACCGAACGGGTTCGCGGGGCATTTTTCCGGCGCGTTGGGTGCGAAAAACACCGTATCGGGCAGATGCGGCCCAAGCGGATCGGCCAACCCCAGCAAATCCGCCCCATCCGCACCATAGCCATGCAGAAAGACCACTGCGGATTTTGCCGCGCCGCCTGAGGCCGGACCCCGACGCTCTGAGTGCAATGCCCGTGTCATGTTATTCCTTCCCTGTCGGTTTCCACGCGGTAATAGGCCCAAAGCAGCCCGGCTGCAACGCTGCGCCAGGGCGACCAGGCTTCGGCCATGCGGCGCAAGGTGGCCGGGCGGGGGCGGTCAGGCAGCGCAAACAACCGCCGCGTCGCCTCTTGCAGCGCCAGATCTGCGGGCGCGAAGACATCCGCGCGGCCAAGGCTGAACATGGCGTAGATCTCGGCGGTCCAGGCGCCGATGCCGGGCACTTCCACCAGACGACGCACCACCTCGGCATCCGGGGCCGCGCGCAGCGCGTCGAAATCGATCCCGGCTGTGGCCAGCGCGCGGGCATAGCGCATTTTCTGCACTGACAGGCCCGGCGCGCGCATCTGCGCATCATCGGCGGCCAGAACGGCCTCGGGCGTGGTCAGCCCGGCCGCTTCCATCCGCCCCCAGATCGCGCGGGCGGCATGGGTGCTGACCTGCTGGCTGACAATCGCGCTGAGCAGATGCGCGAATCCGTCAGGGCGGCGGCGCAACGGCGGGGGGCCTGTCAGGCGCAGCGCATGGGCAAAACGCGGCTCGCGCGCGGCCAGCCAGTCCGCCCCCTCGGCCATGCAAGCCTGCGAGGTCAGGATCCGCCCGACATTCACGCCTGCGCCAGAATGTTGCACATGATAAATACCACTTTCCTCAAGCGCGCGTCGGGGGTAATCCTGCCCGCATGAGTGATGCTGTTGCAACCCCCGATGACACCCGCGCCAAGCGCAATGTGGTGGTTCTGGTCGCCGCGCAGGCAGTGGTGGGCGCACAGCTTCCGATCCTGTTCATCATCGGCGGGCTGGCCGGGCAGATGCTCGCGCCCAATCCCTGCTGGGCGACGCTGCCGATCTCGATGATCGTGCTGGGCTCGATGGCCGCCGCGACGCCCTTGTCGGGTTTCATGCAGGCTTACGGGCGGCGCGCGGGCTTCTGGGTGGCCTGCGCAGCCGGCGCAGTGGGCGCGGCGATTTCAGCATATGGCTTGCTGCTCGACAGTTTCGGGCTGTTCCTGCTGGGCTCGTTCATCACCGGCACCTATATGTCCGCCAACGGCTTCTACCGCTTTGCCGCAACAGATACGGCCAGCCCGGAATTTCGCCCCAAGGCGATTTCCTATGTCATGGCGGGCGGGCTTTTGTCAGCTGTCTTCGGCCCGCAACTGGTGTCATTCACTACGGATGCGATGCCGGTCCCGTTTCTGGCGACCTATCTGACGGTGATCGCGCTCAATGTCGCGGGCGTGGCACTTCTGAGCGCGCTCGACATCCCGACCCCGCCGAAACCCACCAGCACCGGCACCGCAGGCCGCTCGCGCATGGAGCTTCTCAGCGTGCCGGTGATCGCCGTCGCCGTGATCTGCGGCACGGTCAGCTATGCGCTGATGAATCTCGTGATGACCTCGACCCCACTCGCGGTCGTGGGCTGCGGGTTTGACACGTCGGATGCGGCCAATATCGTCTCGGCGCATGTTCTGGCGATGTATGCGCCGTCTTTTGTGACCGGCCACCTGATCGCCCGCTTCGGGGCACGCGCCATTGTTGGCATCGGGCTTGTGATCCTTGCGGCCGCGGGGGGCGTCGCGATGACCGGGGTGGAGCTGGAGCAATTCTACATCGCCCTGATCCTGCTCGGCATTGGCTGGAATTTCGGCTTTATCGGCGCGACCAGCATGCTGACGGCGTCCCATGCCCCGGAAGAACGCGGGCGTGTGCAGGGGATGAATGACATGATCGTGTTCGGTGGTGTGTTCCTCGCCTCGCTCAGCTCCGGCACGCTGATGAACTGCGCGGGCGGCGATGCGCAAACCGGCTGGATCTTTGTGAATATGGCGATGCTGCCCTTCCTCGTGCTCGCAGGCAGTGCTCTGATCTGGCTGGCCGCGCGCCCGCGCGAGGTCTGAGCCGCGCCTTGCACCCCAATGGGAAGAGTGCTTTGCTATGCCCCAAGGGAGCACGGAGGAAAGCCGCATGCGCGAATTCAGAACATTGGCCGATATCCGCGAGGTCGAGGCCGAGAGCCCATATGACACACGCGCCCTGCCTGCCACGGTCTATCAGGCGCTCGAGCAGATCGCCGCGCAGCATGGCCCGCGCCCGGCGATCAGCTTTCAGATGTTTTCCACCCCCGGCGCGACCGCGCAGACCCTGACATGGGCCGATCTGCTCGGGCAGGTGCGCCAGGCCGCCAATCTGTTCCACAGCCTCGGGCTGCGCGAAAGCGATACAGTGGCCTTCATCCTGCCCACGCTCAACGAGACAGCCGTCACGCTTCTGGGCGGCATGACGGCGGCGAAAGTCGCGCCGATCAACCCGCTTCTGGAACCCGCCAAGATCGGCGCGCTCCTGCGCGAAACCGGGGCGCGGGCAGTGGTCACGCTGCGCGCCTTCCCCAAGACCGATGTGGCGCAGAAAGTCGCCGAAGCGGTGGCGCTGGCACCACAGGTCGAGACGTTGCTGGAACTCGACCTTCTGCCCTTCCTCAGCCCGCCCAAATCCTGGATCGTGCCGCTGATCCGCCCGCGCATCAGGCCCGGACACAAGGCGCGCGTTCTGGATTTCCGGCGCGAATTGGCCCGCCAGCCCAAAGACCGGCTGCTGTTTGACGCGCCGCAGCAAGACCGCATCGCCGCCCTGTTCCATACGGGCGGCACCACAGGCATGCCGAAACTGGCCCAGCATCGTTTCGGGGGCATGATCTACAATGGCTGGCTGGGCGGGCAACTTCTGTTCACCGAGCGCGATGTGCTTTTGTGCCCCTTGCCGCTGTTTCATGTCTTCGCGGCCTACCCGATCCTGATGAGCTGCATCATGTCGGGCGCGCATATGGTGTTGCCCACGCCCATGGGCTATCGCGGCGAAGGGGTGTTCGACAATTTCTGGAAACTCGTCGCACGCTGGGAAGCCAGTTTCATGATCACGGTGCCCACCGCCCTGTCCGTGCTCATGCAGCGCAAGGTCGATGCCGATATCAGCAGCCTGCGCACGGGCATCTCCGGCTCTGCCGCGCTGCCGCGCGAGCTTTACCGCCGGTTCGAAGAGGCGACTGGCGTGCAGATCGCCGAAGGCTACGGGCTGACCGAAGCGACCTGCCTTGTGTCCTGCAACCCGGTCCATGGCGATAAGAAAGTCGGCTCGATCGGACTGCCCCTGCCCTATACGCAGGTGTCCATCCTGCGCCAGGACAATCGCAGCTTCACCCCCTGCGCCATTGATGAGGTGGGCGAGATCTGCATCCGCAATCCCGGCGTGACGCCGCCCACTTACACAGATGATGCCAAGAATGCCGAGCTGTACACGCCTGACGGGTTCCTGCGCACTGGCGATCTGGGCAAGCTCGATGCGGATGGCTATCTATGGATTACCGGACGGCAGAAGGATCTGATCATTCGCGGCGGCCACAATATCGACCCGGCGGAAATCGAGGACGCGCTGCTCAGCCACAAGGCGGTCAGCTTCGTGGGTGCAATCGGCCAGCCCGATCCGGTGGCGGGGGAATTGCCCTGCGCTTATGTCGAGCTGACCGCTGGTGCCGAAATCACGCCCGCCGCCCTGATGGAGCACGCGAAAGCCCATATCTCCGAACGCGCGGCCCTGCCCAAACATATCGAGATCCTGCCCGAATTGCCCAAGACCGCAATCGGCAAGGTCTTCAAACCCGACCTGCGCCGGCTGGCCATCGCGCGCGTGCTGGATGCGGCTGTTGCATCTGCGGGGATCGCGGCGCAGGTGACGGAAGTCATCGAAGACCGCAAGCGCGGCCTTGTGGCCCGGATCAGCCTCGAAGACCCGGCGCAAACGCCCGCCTTGCAGGCACTCATGGACAGCTACACCTTGCCTTGGGATCAGGTCTGAACCTGTGCTTTCATCCTTGCAGAAAATATCCACAGGGATTTTCAAGGGGGGCGTGCCCCCCTTGAAGCAGGGAGTTTGAGG
>SKIM01000306.1 GCA_007116445.1 Natronohydrobacter sp. | reverse complement strand
CGCGCGGTAGTCCAGTGCGCAGGTAATCGACGGTGAAATCTATGGTCTTGGGCAAGCGCGGCAGGTCTTGCGCCATGCTTTCCGGCGTCAGGCGTCCAGCTTCCAGATCGCCCCAGAGCATTGCCCAGCTCAGCTCGATGATGGCAGTCACTTCCAGAAAGGACGCGATCACACCGCCATGGATCGCAGGCAGCATCGGGTTGCCGATCAGCTTCTCGTCATAGGGCAGCACAGCGGTCAATTCGTCGCCATGGCGCTCGAACCGGATGCCGAGAAAGCCCGCATAGGGCACTGCACCGACCAGTGTCGCCAGGGCTGAGTCGCGGCGATGCTTGACCTGCTGGACAGGTTCAGGGCTTTTCATGTCGCAGTCTCCAACCGGTCGAAGGTGAAGGCCCCGGTGGCGGTGGCCACGGGATTGTCCGGGTCTTCGTCATGTGCGGTCGCGCGTACGAAGGCCACGCGGCGGGTAACATGGTAGCACTCGGCGCGCGCAGTGATGCGCTGGCCGGGTGTGGCCGCACGCATGTAGTCGATGCGCAGATCAATTGTCGCGGTGCTCAGCGCGCCGGGATAGGAAAGCACCGCCGCGCCCCCGCAGGTATCCATCAAAGCCGAGACTGCGCCACCATGGATCACGCCTGTTGCCGGATCGCCCACGAAACGCGCGTCCCAGTCCATCGAAATTTCCGCGTGCCCCGCGCCGATCTGGTCGAGCCGCATCCCGAGTGCGCGTGCGAAGGGCAGGGCGTTGATGAAATCCTGCGGGCTGTTTTCGGTCATTTGTCACGCCCTCTGTTTGACTATCCGCTTATCTGTGCCGGATTTTGGGCCGAAGACAAGAGTGTGCGAGAGAATTGCATCTGACCGGGACAGGCATTAGCATCTACGCTCGGCGATAGAGAAAGCAGGCCATAAATGTCCGACACCCGCCTGAGTTTCAAAGAAATGTGCGCCAGGTTTGACGTGACACCGCGCACCTTGCGGTATTACGAATATATCGAGTTGCTCAGCCCTGAGAAGGAAGGCCGCAACCGCTTCTACACCCCGCGCGAGGTGGCGCGGATGACGCTGATCATGCGCGGGCGTCGGTTTGGTTTCAGTCTTGAGGAAATCCGTCAATGGCTGGAGATCTACCAGAAGGAAGGTACCGAGCCGCAACTGCGGGCCTGGCTTGCCATGGCGGATCGCCAGCTTCTGGCCCTGCGCGAGCAAGCACGCGACATCGAAGAAAGCATTCGTGAGCTTGAGGCGCTGCGGTCGCAGACCCAGGCAATGCTGCCTGATCCGTAAGAATTTCATCTGATAGCCGCCTGGATTGACGCAGCGTTTAACTTTACGTTTACGTCAAGTGTCGTATCTTTTGTCGCGTGGGTGCGGGGAGAGCTTCCGCAGGCGACAGGGGAGAGACTGTTAGCATGTCAGCCGATTACAAGACCATCCGCGAGATGTGCGCCGAATTCGGCGTCACGCCGCGCACCTTGCGCTTCTACGAGGCCAAGGAACTGCTGTCACCGCTGCGCGATGGCCAGCATCGCCTGTTCACACGCCGCGATCAGGCCCGGCTGAAGCTGATTCTGCGCGGCAAGCGCTTCGGCTTCAGTCTGGAAGAAATCCGACAGCTGCTGGAAATGTATGACCGCGATGACAGCCAGCTCAAACAGCTGCGCAAGACCTATGACATCGCCCGTGCCCGGCTGGCCGATATGGAACATCAGCGCGATGAACTGATCGATGCAATCGCGGATCTGAAAGAAGAACTCGCTTGGGGTGAAGAAGTCCTGCGCAATGCTGACCACCCTAAAGCTGCCGAATGACCAACGCCCCCGTTGCGTTGCCAAATGACTGGGAGAGAGACAATGCCAAGCTACCATGCCCCGACCAAAGACCTGCAATTCGTTCTGCATGACCTGCTGCGGATCAGCGGCGCCGATGTGCCAGGATATGCAGAGCTCGACACGGAGTTTACATCCGCCATCATCGAGGAAGCCGCGAAACTCAGCGAAGGCGTTCTTGCACCGCTGAATGCGTCGGGCGATGTCGAGGGCTGCCGATTGGAAAACGGGGTCGTCTATACACCGCAGGGTTTCAAGGCCGCCTTTGACGAAATCAAGGCAGGTGGCTGGAACGGGCTGGACCTGCCCGAGGAATTCGGCGGCCAGAACCTGCCTTATGTGATGGGTTCGGCGGTGGGCGAGATCTTCGTCTCGGCAAATATGGCGTTGAACATGTATCAAGGCCTGACGCATGGCGCGATCTCGGCCATTCTCGCGCATGGGTCGGAGGCGCAGAAAGCGACCTATCTGCCAAAGATGGTTTCGCTCGACTGGACAGGGACGATGAACCTGACCGAACCGCATTGCGGCACGGATCTGGGCATGATGCGCACCAAGGCCGAACCGCAGGACGATGGCAGCTACAAGATTACCGGCCAGAAGATCTTCATCTCCGCAGGCGATCACGATCTGGCCGAGAACATCATTCATCTGGTGCTGGCCAAGGCACCAGGGGGCGGCGAGGGCACCAAGGGCATCTCGCTCTTCATCGTGCCGAAGATCATGGTCAATGACGATGGCAGCCTTGGCGCGCGCAATGCCGTTTCCGTCGGCAAGATCGAAGAGAAGATGGGCATCCATGGCAATGCGACCTGTGTGATGAATTACGACGGTGCGACCGGCTATTTGATCGGCGATTTGCACAAAGGCATGCGGGCCATGTTCACCATGATGAACGAAGCTCGCATCGGCGTGGGCTTGCAAGGCTACGCCCAGGCGGCAGTCGCCTATGAAAACGCGCTGGCCTATGCTGTGGATCGCTTGCAAGGGCGTGATGTGACAGGGGCCAAGAACCCTGACGGCCCTGCCGACCCGCTCATCGTTCATCCAGATGTCCGCCGGATGCTGATGGACCAGAAAAGCTTTGTCGAGGGTGCGCGTGCCTTTACACTCTGGGGCGCAAGCCTGATCGATCGGGCACACCGCACAGACGATAAGGATGCCGATGGGCTGATTTCGCTGATGACGCCCGTAATCAAAGGTTTCCTGACGGACAAGGGCTTCGAGATGTGCGTGCAGGCCCAGCAAGTTTACGGTGGGCATGGCTATATCGAAGAATGGGGTATGTCGCAGTTTGCGCGCGACGCGCGGATCGCCATGATCTACGAGGGCGCGAATGGCGTGCAGGCGCTGGATCTTGT
>SKIM01000351.1 GCA_007116445.1 Natronohydrobacter sp. | reverse complement strand
AGCAGATCGGGAAACGCGCCCGAGATGTCGTCGCCCGTGCGCGAATATAGCCGCCTTGTACCCTGATCGCTGACCGCCTGCACCCGGATGCCGTCCCATTTCCATTCGGCGATGAAATTGTCCGGGTCGCGGGCGGCCATATCGGCGAGATCGGTCGGGGTCGAGAGCATGACCGGCCGGAACGGCGCGCGGGCGGCGCTGACGGGCTTGGGGCCATTTTCCGCCCAACGAAAAAGGTTTTCATAGGGTGGAAAAAGGCCGTGCCAGAGCTCTTCGACCTCGGCGAGGTCCAGCCCGCCATAATCCGCGACCGCCTGCCGCGCGAGCCGGGCCGAAACACCGACGCGCAGCCCCCCGGTCCCGAGTTTGAGATAGGCGTAGCGCTGCGAGGGCGGCAGCTGATCGAGCCGGGCGATGATGCGCGCGGGCAGCTCTGCTTTCGGCGTCTGTTGCAACTCGGCCACCAGCTCTGACAAGCTGGGGCTGGCCAACTGCGCCGGTGCAGGCCAGATCAGGGCAATGGTCTCGGCCAGATCGCCGACAAAATCGTAAGACAGTGCGAACAGCTCGGCATCGACGCGCTCGGCGACCAACCCGCGCAACAAGGATGGCGTGACGCGGCGCAGGTCCAGATCGCCGGTCAGGGCGGCCAGCGCATAGCCGCGATCCGGGTCGGGGGTGGCCGCGAAATATTGGTGCAGATGCGTCAGTTTCAGCCCGCGCCGGGGCGTGAAGGCGAGGCGTTCGAGCAACTCGGCAAAGCCCGCGATCATTCCGGTTCATCCTCATAGCCCACCAGTCGCAGCGGAGTGGCCGCGCGCTGGGTGAGCGCGCACCAGCGCAGAAGCGCGTCTTCGCGGCCATGGGTGATCCATGTCTCGGCGGGGTCCAGATCCGTGATGGTCTGGGTCAGCTGCCCCCAATCGACGTGATCGGAGATGATCAGCGGCAATTCGACCCCGCGCTGGCGCGCCCGCGCGCGCACCATCATCCAGCCCGACGCGAAAGCGATCACCGGATCGGGGAAGCGCTGCGCCCAGGTCGCGGCAAAAGCCGACGGCGGCCCCAGCACGATGGCCCCTGCGAAATCACCTTTGCGCCCGCGCGCGACAGTCGCCGGGCGCAGATCGCCCAGCGCGATGCCTTGGGCGATGTGATAGTCGCAGAGCTTCGCAAGCGCGCCGTGAATGTAGATCGGCGCGTCATAACCTGCCGCGCGCAAGAGCATGATCACCCGCTGCGCCTTGCCCAGCGCGTAGACGCCCACCAGATGCGCGCGCTCGGGAAATGCCTGGACCGAGGCGAGCAGGCGTGCGATTTCACCCTGTGGGTCAGGATGGCGGAAGATGGGCAGGGCGAAGGTCGCTTCGGTCACGAGAATGTCGCAGGCGACCGGCTCCCACGGGGCGCAGGCTGCGTTGGGGGTGCGGGTATAATCGCCAGTGACCAGAATCCGCGTGCGGGCGTCCTGCACCAGGATCTGGGCAGAGCCCAGCACATGGCCCGCCGGATGGAAACTGACCGTCACATCGCCGATGCGGGCAGGGCCATCGGCGGGTTGCGCGCTCTGTGTGAAGTCCCGGCCATAGCGCAGCGCCATGATATCGAGCGTCTGCGCCGTGGCCATCACCGCCCCATGGCCCGCGCGGGCATGATCGGCATGGCCATGGGTGACCAGCGCGCGGGGCACCGGGCGCACAGGATCGATGAAGAAATCGCCTTGCGGGCAATAGAGGCCCTCGGGGCGGGGGATGAGGATCGGCGCAGACATGAGACGCAGATAGGGCGTTTGGCCAGGGCGGAAATGGGGCCGGGGGCTCCGTTAGGGTTCGACCATGGCTTCATGAGCGGGCAGAGGCAGATCCATGATCAGCAGCCCGGCATCCGCAGGACAGTCGGGGGTTGTGAAGCGCGCTTCGGCCATGTCGGACATCCACCCGGCGCCGCGTGTCAGGATGAAGGCGGATATGTCCTGACCGCAGAGCGTGCTGTCAAAGGCCAGCGCCAGTTCGGCCCGGCTGGCGGGCGCAAGTTGCGCCGGGATGGAGAAGATTTCAGCGCGCATCGCGTCGGGGCTGTCAGTCTCGCCCAGAGCGATCAGAAAGGCCCCGTCCGTGTCGGGATCGAAGGGATTGCCCGCGTGCAGATGGCCCGGCGCACCGAAATCGGCGCCGCCATGGAAGCCGTGCAGCGCCAGATCGATGGCACCGGTCCATTGCGCCACGATGCGGATATGCGCGTCGAGATCATCCACTGTGCTCTGGGCTTCGAGAAAGACGTCTTCGCCCAGAAAGATATTCAGCCGCGCTTCGGGCGTCAGGGCGGGGATGAAACCGGAATAGCGCCCCTGCGCATCCGTGCGCTGGCTGAAGGCCAGATCGGCATGGCTGGCCACGAGCGGGGTGTCGGGGTGACAAGGCGCGTCCAGCGTGACAGCAATCAGCGCGTCGACCGTCGCACGCACGGACAGGACAGGCTGACAGTCGTCGCCAGCAGATGCGGCCGGGGCCGTGACAGGGGCGTGCGAGCCGGCATTAGCAGTGAAGGCGGCCTTCTGTGCATCCTCGATATCCAGCCCGCGTGCCGCAGTGCTGGATATTGTTTCGGCGCTTGGGGTCTGGGCGGTGTCGGCTATGCGCTCTGGCAGCAGAATTTGCGCGCTCAAAAGCGACACAGATATCCCCGCGACAGCAATCGCCGCGCTGCGCATGAGCACTTTTTTGTTCATGACCTGACCCATTACTTCAACACGGATCAAGCTGGACCGGGATTCGGGCGCGAATGGGGCTGAACTGTGGTTTTACTGCAAAATCCGAAACAGCCGCTGGGTTACGCTCGGATTAAAGCACTTTGCCGTGACAATGCTTGAACTTCTTTCCAGAGCCGCAGGGGCAGGGATCATTGCGACCGGGATTGCCCCAGGTGGACGGATCCAGCTCGTCAAAGCCTTCGATCAGCGGCGCAGGCACGGCCCCGTCATTTTCCTGTGCCACGGCAAGACTTTGTTGCTGAAGCGCGATCTGGCGCAGCATTTCGCGCTGCTCTTCCTCGCTGAGCGGGCGGATGCGGGACAGATAGCGCGTGATGTCTTCGCGCAGCGAGTTCAGCATCGCCTCAAACAGGATGAAACCTTCGG
>SKIM01000222.1 GCA_007116445.1 Natronohydrobacter sp. | reverse complement strand
GTCAAACCCATCGCGCTGAACATGGTGGCCGAAATCGCGCGCAGCCCCGAAACCCACGGATTGCCGATCAGCGGCATCGGGGGCGTGACCACATGGCGCGACGCGGCGGAATTCCTGACCCTTGGGGCAGGCACGGTTCAGGTCTGCACGGCGGCCATGACCTATGGTTTCGGGATCATCAAGGAACTGACCTCCGGTCTGTCGCAATACATGGATGACAAGGGCTTCACATCGGTTGACCAGCTTGTCGGCCGGGCCGTGCCGAATGTCACCGACTGGCAGTATCTCAACCTCAATTACGTCGCCAAAGCCCGCATCAATCAGGATCTGTGCATTTCCTGCGGGCGCTGTTATGCGGCCTGCGAGGACACCTCGCATCAGGCGATTTCCATGTCGCCCGACCGCAAGTTCGAGGTGATCGACGCGGAATGCGTGGCCTGCAATTTGTGCGTGAATGTCTGCCCGGTTCAGGATTGCATCACTATGGAGCCGATGGCCAAGGGCGCGGTTGATCCGCGCACGGGTGAAGTTGTGGGGGATTACGCCAACTGGACGACGCATCCCAACAACCCGATGGCCAAAGCTGCCGAGTGATCAAACCGTCATCATCAGGCGAGGTTCAACCGGGGCTGTGGTGGCGGCTTGGGATGCGAGGCTCGGCTCCGGGTTTGTGGCATCCGGCGAAGATGCGTCGATCACGGTCGGGGCCGCAGGCTGGATCGCAGCACTTTGTGGCGCATCACGCCAAAGCGACTGGGCTGCGTCGATCATCGCGCGGGTCTGATCGCGGTCATATTCCGGGGCAGGGGGCGCGTCCATCTTGGGAGCGTCCAGCCGAAGCATCGCCTCCACCAGTTCGGCGCTCTGGCGTGTCGCGACCGGCGCAATCTCGGGAAGGGGGGCTGTTTGCAGCGCCGGTGGCTGGGACTTGGCCTGCTCCGAAGAACTTGCGTCGGTTCTGACACTGCTCCAGGTGCTTTGCGAGACGGGTTCGGGCGGTGGCGGCGCAGTCTGTATCGTCTGCGGGCGCAGCGCGTCACTGGGTCCGGAAATGAGCATGAGCATTCTTTCTCTGTTCGGGCGATGTCCAAGACTAGCAAATCGACAGCGCCAAGTCTGCCAAAGGATGAAGATAGCCTTAATGCCCGCGCCAGTCCCGTGCTTGAAATTGCAGGATTTTTCGAAGGCCGCGAAAGCCTTTCTTTACCACAGCTCGGATTGGTGCTGTGGCAGAGGACGGGCTCAGGGGGTGAGCAGACGCGTATAGAGTTGCACAAGAAAGGCATCCGCCCCATCCAGCGGATCTCCACCATCACCACGGATCATCGCGATCTGCGCCGAAAAATCCGCGTAATGCTGGGTCAGGGCCCAGATCGAGAAAATAAGGTGATACGGATCGACCTGCGCGATGCGCCCTGCGCTGGCCCAGTGACGCAACAAGATTGCTTTTTCATCAACCAAGTCGCGCAGGTCCGAGCGGATGAAATCTTCGATCCTGGGTGCCCCTTGCAGGATTTCATTCGCAAACAGGCGGCTTTCTCGCGGAAAATCCCGCGACAGCGCGAGTTTGCGGCGCATATAGGCGATGAGCTCGCTTTGCGGGTCGCCATCCGGGTCGAGCATGCGCAGTGGATCGAGCCATGTGTCGAGGAGCCGCGACAGGAGCGCGCGATGCATCGCTTCCTTGCTGTCGAAATAGTAAAGCAGATTGGGCTTGGACAGCCCGGCCGCCTCGGCGATCTGGTCAAGCGTCGCGCCACGAAAGCCATGTGCCGAAAAGACATCGAGCGCGGCGTCGAGGATGCGCTTGCGATTGGCTTTCTGGATGCGGGTTGTCATGCTGTCTCTGCGCTCTGAATCTCCGCCGCATCCCAAGCCTGGTCTTCGGATCGACAGACCATCTGGCACAGGCGGCGACTCTACATAATCCTCATGCATATGTGAAGCGCAGCGGGGCTGTGTGCAAGATGACCCGATGATATTGTCTCGCGAGTGATTAGTCGCAACAGGAGCAAGTGCCAGATGACAGCGCGACCAGAGCAACCCTTCCCGTCGCGTCGGGCGGTACTTGCGACTGGCCTGGCGGCCGTCATGGGGCCGCTGACCGCGATCGGGGCGCGTGCAGCGCAGGTCGGTTGGGACGCGGTCGCGGATCAGGCGCGGGATCTGACACAGTTGCGTAGTCTGGTGATCGCGCATCAGGGCGAGATCATTCTCGCCGAAGCCTTTCGCGGCCCGACGCTTACCCGTGCGGTCAATGTGAAATCCGTCTCGAAAACGATTGTCGCTTCTGTCACCGGGGCGGCGATCGATCGTGGCGCGGTGCCTGGCATCACAGCACGCCTGGGCGAGATTGCGCCCGATCTGATCCCGCCAAGTGCCGATCCGCGCGTGAATGATCTGACGCTGGAGCATCTGGTGACCATGCAGGCCGGGCTTGAACGCACATCAGGCACGAATTACGGCGCATGGGTATCCAGCCGCAACTGGGTCGCGAATGCGCTCTCGCGCCCCTTCGTGGCCGAGCCAGGGCAGGGCATGCTTTATTCGACAGGTAGTTTCCATGTGATTGGCGCCGCGCTGAGCCGTGCAACAGGGCAGAGCCTGCTGGCCATGACGCGCGACTGGCTGGGCCGTCCGCTGGGCATCGATGTGCCGGGCTGGACAGTCGATCCGCAGGGCTTCTATCTGGGCGGCAATGAAATGGCCTTCGCGCCGCTCGATCTGATCCGCTTTGCCGAAATGACGCGGCTGGGCGGGCAATGGGACGGGCAGCAGGTGCTCAGCCCTGACTGGATGCAGGCCGCGCTGCAACCGCGCACGCGCTCGGCCTTCTCGGGGCTGTCCTATGGCTATGGCTGGTTCCTCGGGCGCGGTGATGGTGTCGATTATGCGCTGGCGCGGGGCTTTGGCGGCCAGGTGATTTGCGTCGCACCCGCGCGCAAGCTGAGTGTGGTCATCACCTCGGACCCGACGCAGCCCGCGCGCTCGGACGGGCATTTCGGCGCGCTGCGTCGCCTGATCGATGACGCCATTCTGCCTGCTGCGCAGGCAGTCTAACCCCGGCTCTGCCCATTGAATGTGCAATTTTCGGGCAGCGATTGCGAAAGCTGGTTGACCGGCTATGCAAGCTGTGTAGCGTATTGTTTGACCGGATGGTCAAGACAGAACAGCGCCAACGGAGGGCAGAGTGGGAGCACAAGCCGAAAACATGCGGATTGATGCCGGACGGCTGTGGGACAGCCTGATGGAGATGGCCCAGATCGGCCCCGGTGTCGCGGGCGGCAATAATCGCCAGACCTTGACAGATGAAGACAGCGAAGGCCGCCACCTGTTTCAGACCTGGTGCAAGGCGGCGGGTTGCACCATGGGCGTCGATGAAATGGGCACGATGTTCGCCCGCTATGAGGGCACTGACCCCGAAGCGCTGCCGGTCTATGTGGGCAGCCATCTCGACACCCAGCCGACGGGCGGCAAATATGACGGGGTGCTGGGGGTTCTGGCAGGGCTGGAGGTGATCCGCACGATGCGCGATCTGGGGATCCGCACGCGGCGGCCCATCGTGGTGACGAACTGGACCAATGAGGAGGGGACGCGCTTTGCCCCGGCGATGCTGGCCTCAGGCGTTTTTGCAGGCGTGATCGACCGCGATTATGCTTATGCACGCACGGATGCCAAAGGGCTGCGCTTCGGCGATGAACTGGCGCGTATCGGCTGGAAAGGCGACGAGCCTGTGGGCGCGCGCAAGATGCATGCGTTTCTGGAACTGCATATCGAACAAGGCCCGATTCTGGAAGCCGAGGGCAAACAGATCGGCGTCGTCACCCATGGCCAGGGACTGCGCTGGATCGAATGCACGGTCACCGGCAAGGGCCAGCACACAGGCTCGACCCCGATGTATCTGCGCCGCAATGCAGGCCGGGGCCTGGCACGGGTGACAGAGCTGGTGCATGAGATCGCCATGGCTCGCCAGCCCGATGCTGTGGGCGCGATCGGCCATATCGACGTCCATCCCAATTCGCGCAATGTGATCCCGGAAAAGGTCGTCTTCACGGTCGATTTCCGGTCGCACAAGCTCGATGTGCTTCTGGGGATGGTCGAGGAATTCAACGCCCGCGCGCCGGGGATTTGCGCTGATATCGGGGTGAAATTCTCTGGCCATGTGGTGGGCCAATTCGACCCGCCTGCCTTTGATGAAACCCTTCTGGCGCGTATCCGCGAAGCGGCGGATAGGCTGGGCTACAGCCATATGGATATCGTGTCTGGCGCAGGCCATGATGCCTGCTGGATCAACCGGCTTTATCCGACGGCCATGATCATGTGCCCCTGTGTCGATGGCGTCAGCCATAACGAGGCCGAAGAGATCTTTCCCGAATGGGCAGAGGCCGGGGCGAATGTGCTCTTGCATGCGGTGCTGGAAACTGCGGAGGTGGTCGGCAGCTAGCGCATGTCACGCAAATCGCCTCTTTCGGGGTGGTTGAAGAACGAAAAACGGGGAGTGAACCATGACCACGATCATCAAGAATGGCACCATCGTCACCCATGATCTGACCTACAAGGCCGATGTCAGGGTCGAGGGCGGCAAGATCACCGAGATCGGGCCAAGCCTCTCGGGCGGCAGCGTGCTTGATGCGAGCGGCTGCTTTGTCATGCCTGGCGGGATCGATCCACATACGCATCTGGAAATGCCCTTCATGGGCACCTATTCCAGCGATGATTTCGAATCCGGCACCCGCGCCGCGCTGTCGGGGGGCACCACGATGGTCATCGATTTCGCGCTGCCTTCGCCCGGGCAGGGGCTGCTCGATGCGCTGAAGATGTGGGACAACAAATCAGGCCGCGCGCATTGCGATTACAGCTACCACATGGCGGTCACATGGTGGTCGCAACAGGTCTTTGACGAAATGCCCGACGTGGTCGCGCGCGGGATCACCAGCTTCAAGCATTTTCTCGCCTATAAAGGCGCGCTGATGGTTAATGATGACGAGTTGTTCGCGAGTTTCCGCCGGGTGCGCGAAATCGGCGGAGTCGCCATGGTCCATGCCGAAAACGGTGATGTCGTGGCGGAACTTTCCGCGAAGCTGCTGGCCGAGGGCAATACCGGCCCCGAAGCGCATGCCTATTCCCGCCCCAGCCAGGTCGAAGGCGAGGCGACGAACCGCGCCATCATGATCGCTGACATGGCGGGCGTGCCGCTCTATGTGGTGCATACCTCCTGCGAGGAAGCGCATGAGGCGATCCGCCGCGCAAAAGCGCAGGGCAAGCGTGTCTGGGGCGAGCCGCTGATCCAACATCTGACACTGGACGAGTCTGAATATTTCCATCCCGACTGGGACCATGCCGCCCGCCGCGTCATGTCGCCCCCCTTCCGCAACAAGGCGCATCAGGACAGTCTCTGGGCGGGGCTTGCCTCTGGCTCGCTCTCGGTCGTGGCGACGGATCACTGTGCGTTTACGACCGAACAGAAGCGCTTCGGTCTGGGCGATTTCACCAAGATCCCGAATGGCACAGGCGGGCTGGAAGACCGGATGCCCATGCTCTGGACGCGCGGTGTGCGCACCGGGCGGATCACGATGAACGAATTTGTGGCCGTGACCTCAACGAATGTCGCCAAGATTTTCGGGATGTATCCGCGCAAGGGGGCCGTGGCCGTGGGCGCGGATGCCGATCTGGTGATCTGGGATCCCGAAAAGTCGAAGACCATCACTGCGAGCACGCAGCAATCGGCCATCGATTATAATGTCTTCGAGGGCCAAGAGGTCACAGGCCTGCCGCGCTATGTGCTGTCGCGTGGGCAGGTGATGGTGAAGGATGGCGCGTTTGACGGTCAGGAAGGCCATGGCCAATTCATCGAGCGCTGCCCGGGCGGCCCGGTCAATCAGGCGCTGTCGACCTGGAAAGACCTGACCGCCCCGCGTCCTGTCCGGCGCGCTGGCATTCCGGCGACGGGGGTGTGATGCGCGATACTGTGACCGCGCCAGTGATTTCGGCCCGCGATCTCAACCTGACCTTCCAGACGGCGGATGGTCCGGTCCACGCGCTCAAGGATGTGACGCTTGAGATCGCCAAGGGCGAATTCGTCAGTTTCATCGGCCCCTCGGGCTGCGGCAAGACGACGTTTCTGCGCGTGATCGCGGATCTCGAACGGCCCACATCCGGCACGATCACCGTCAATGGAATGTCGCCCGAAGCCGCCCGCAAGGCGCGTGCCTATGGCTATGTGTTTCAGGCCGCAGGGCTTTATCCCTGGCGCACGATTGCCGGAAATGTGAATCTTCCGCTCGAAATCATGGGCTATTCCCGCGAAGAACAGGCGACGCGTGTCGAAAAAGTGCTGGCGCTGGTCGAGCTGGAAAACTTCGCGCGCAAGTTTCCGTGGCAGCTATCGGGCGGGATGCAGCAGCGTGCCTCCATCGCCCGGGCGCTGGCTTTTGATGCCGATATCCTCTTGATGGACGAACCTTTCGGCGCCCTCGATGAGATCGTGCGCGACCGGCTGAATGAACAGCTTCTGGCGCTTTGGGCACGCACAGAAAAGACCATCGGCTTTGTCACCCATTCCATCCCTGAAGCCGTCTATCTCTCGACCAAGATCGTCGTTATGTCCCCGCGCCCGGGCCGGATCACTGATGTGATTGACAGCCCCCTGCCGCGCGAGCGCCCGCTCGAAATCCGCGACAGCCCCGAATTCATCGAGATTGCCCATCGCGTGCGCGAAGGGCTACGTGCAGGACATCTTGATGACTGAGCCCCTTTCATCCTTGTCCAAATATCCCGGGGGTCCGGGGGCAGCGCCCCCGGCTGTGCCGCATGCGTAACATCTTTCCCGTGCTGACCGTCACAGCCGCCCTCATCGCTTTCTGGTATGCGGCCGTGATCCCCATGAACGCACAATGGGCGCAGGATCAGGCGCGGCGCGCTGGCACAGAGCTCGGTTTTGCCGCGCTGGTCACTGACACAATGACCCAGGCCCGCCCCCGTCTGCCCGCGCCGCATCAGGTCGCCCATGAACTCTGGAATTCGACCGTGGTCGAGGAAATGACCGGGCGGCGCGGGTTCATGAACACAGGCAGCCTGTCCAATCGCTCGCTGATCTATCACGGCTGGGTCACGCTTTCGGCCACGCTTCTGGGCTTCGCCATCGGCTCAGCCCTTGGGATCGCGCTGGCGGTGGGGATTGTGCATAATCGTGCGATGGATGCCAGCGTCATGCCCTGGGCGATTGCCAGCCAGACCATTCCCATCCTCGCCATCGCGCCCATGATCATCGTGGTGCTGAACGCTGTCGGCATTACCGGGCTGGTGCCCAAGGCGATCATCTCGACCTATCTCAGCTTCTTCCCGGTCGTGGTCGGTATGGTCAAGGGGTTGCGCGCGCCCGATCAGATGCAACTTGACCTGATGAAGACCTATAGCGCATCCGGCCCGCAGATTTTCGCGAAGCTGCGCTGGCCCTCGGCCATGCCCTATCTCTTTGCCTCGCTCAAAGTTGCCATCGCAGCAGCGCTCGTCGGCGCAATCGTGGCCGAACTTCCCACGGGCGCGTCCGCCGGACTGGGCGCGCGACTGCTTTCAGGCAGCTATTTCGGCCAGACCCTGCAGATCTGGGCCGCGCTCTTTGCAGCCGCGATTCTTGCAGCCGGTATGGTCGCGCTGATCGGCCTGATCCAGCGGATCACGCTCAAGCGCATGGGGATGGCGGTATGAGGCTTCAGAACCAGACCGGAGCGTTTCAGGCGCTGGGGGTGGCCTTGGCGCTGATGGCCGTTTTCATCACCGGCGGATGGGGCGCGGCACCCTCAAATGCAATTGCCGCGCTGACCGGGGCAGTGTTTCTGCTGGTCATTCATCACCTTCTGGGCTGGACGCGACATAATGCGCCTTGGGTGATGGCGCTTTTCCTGCTTGTAATGGCGTCCAATCTGTCTATCGCGGGGGCGCGGCTGACAATGCGCGCTGCACCAGAGGCATGGTTTGGCGCGGCTGTGGTTGCCGTCTGGCTGCTCGCCTGGTGGTTGGTCGCGCAATTGTCCGAGGCCCCGCGCGTCAGAGGCATTCTGGGCAAGTTGCAGGCCCTTCTCGCGCCGATCCTGTTCGGGGCAACGCTCCTGTGGCTCTGGGAGGTGATCGTCCGCGCGCTTGACGTGCCGCGCGTGATCTTGCCTGCCCCATCCGCGATCTGGGCACGAATCCTGCGCTCGACGGATATTCTCTGGGTCGATTTCGTGCAGACCTTCGTCAAGGGCGCGCTGTCGGGCTATGCCATCGGCGTGGCGGCTGCGTTGGTCTTCGCGCTCGCGGTTGATCGCAGCGATTTCCTGCGCCGGGGGCTTTTGCCGGTGGGTAATTTCCTGGCCGCCCTGCCGATCATCGGGACCGCCCCCATCATGGTCATGTGGTTCGGCTTCGACTGGCCGTCCAAGGCCGCTGTGGTCGTCGCGATGGTGTTTTTCCCGGTGCTGGTCAACACCGTTCAGGGGCTGGCCGCGACCGAGGCGATGCAGCGTGACCTGATGCGCACTTATAGCGCGACATGGGCGCAGGGGTTGCTGAAATTACGCCTGCCTGCGGCCATGCCGTTCATCTTCAACGGTCTGAAAATCGCCTCCACCCTGGCGCTGATCGGGGCGATTGTTGCTGAATTTTTCGGCTCGCCCACGCGCGGAATGGGCTTTCGCATCTCGACCGAGGTCGGGCGCTTGCAACTGGATATGGTCTGGGCAGAAATTGCCGTGGCAGCTCTCGCGGGCTCGCTGTTTTACGGCATGATTGCGCTTGTGGAGCGGTGGGTGACTTTCTGGCACCCTTCGCAACGCGGGCGCTGACTTCCTGCACCCGTGCAAGGGTCAGGCAACTTGGAGGTGAAAATGAAAACAACGCTTTACGGATCAATCGCGGCGCTCGGACTGGGCTTCGCACCTGCCGCATGGGCGCTTGACGATATGACCTTGCAGCTCAAATGGGTGACGCAGGCGCAATTCGCCGGCTATTATGTGGCGCTGGAAAACGGGTTCTTTGAGGAAGAAGGGCTGAATGTCACCATCCGCGCCGGTGGCCCGGATATCGCACCGCCGCAGGTGATTGCGGGTGGTGGGGCCGATGTCATTGTCGAATGGATGCCCGCAGCTCTCGCCGCGCGCGAGAACGGCCTGCCGCTGGTCAATATTGCGCAGCCTTTCGCGCGCTCGGGCATGATGCTGACCTGTCTGGCCGAAACCGGCATCACCAGCCCGGAGGACTTCCCCGGCCGCACGCTGGGCGTGTGGTTCTTCGGCAATGAATTCCCCTTCCTGAGCTGGATGAGCACGCTGGGTATTCCGACCACAGGCGGGGATGACGGGGTCGAAGTGCTGCGTCAGGGCTTCAATGTCGATCCGCTCTTGCAGCGTCAGGCCGATTGCATCTCGACCATGACCTATAACGAATTCTGGCAGGTCATTGACGCAGGCATTTCCGAGGACGAGCTGGTGACCTTCAAATATGAGGATCAGGGCGTCGCGACGCTGGAAGACGGGCTCTGGGTGCTTGAAGACCGGCTGGAAGACCCGGATTTCGTGGACAAGATGGCCCGTTTCGTGCGCGCCTCGATGCGCGGCTGGGAATGGGCCGCCGAGAATGTCGAGGAAGCCGCGATGATCGTGCTCGAATTCGATGACACCGGCGCGCAGACCGAAGAACATCAGATCCGCATGATGGGCGAAGTCGCGCTGCTGACCGAGGGCTCTGACGGGACGTTGAACATCGAGGATGCCGAGCGCACAGTCGCGACCCTGCTCGGGGGCGGTTCGGATCCTGTGATCACGGCGCCGCCAGAAGGGGCGTGGACCTCGGTTGTCACGGATGCGGCCTTTAACTGAGGCATGTGATCGCGGCCTGCAAGGCCCCGCTGCATCAGCGGGGCCTTTTCGTTTATTCCAGCATACGCCCGACCATCTCGCCCATGTCGCGGCTGAGCCCCGGATGGCCCATGATACGCTCAAGCTCGGCGCGGATCAGGCTCTGGCGATGGCTGTCATAGCGCCGCCAGGTCTCGAACAGGGTCGAGACGCGCGCTGCGGCCTGCGGATTGGCCCCATCGAGCCGGATCAGCCAGTCGGCCACAAGCTGGTAGCCTGCCCCGTCGCGCTGGTGGAACCCCGCCGGGTTCATGCCCAGAGCACCGATCACGGAGCGGAAGCGGTTGGGATTTTTCCAGTCGAAATCTGCATGCTCAGTCAGCGCCCGTGCGAGCGGCGCGGCGCGCTCGGGTGCCGCATGTGAGACTTGCGCCGCGAACCATTTGTCGAGCACCAGCCGGTCATTGGCCCATTGGCGGTAGAATTGCGCCGTTTCGGAATCGGCGGAGCTGATCGCCAGCAGCGCGCCCCAGGCCCCGAGCTGTTCGGTCATGTTATCGGCCGATGCGAACATTTCGCGCGCTTTGGTGCCGCCGTCGACGCGGGCGAGCAGCCCCACGGCCTGCACACGAAGCGCGCGGCGCCCGGCGTCGCGGGCATCTGCGCTATAGGGGCCAGGGGTCTGCATCTGAGAGAACACAAGCGCCAGATCAGCGGCGAGATCTTCTGCGATAATCTGCAGCGCCTCTGTGCGGGCCAGATGGATCGCGTCAGGGTCTGGCGTCTCGCCCGCGTCAAAAAGCGCACTGGCCAGATCGTCCTGCGATGGCAGGCCAAGCGCGAGCGCGCGGAAGGCCGGGTCGAGCGTTTCATCCCGCAGCATCCGGCGCAGCGCATCGAGATAGACCGGACCGGGCTTCGCGCGGTCGCGGATCATTGCAAGCAGGATGTCACGCGCAAGCGCACGGCCCGCCTCAAAGCGGTTCACAGGGTCTGTGTCATGGGCAAGCAGCAATGCGCGATCTTCGCTGGACTGCGCATGGTTCACGATTACGGGGGCTGACACGCCGCGCAGCAGCGAGGCGACGGGCCGGGCGTCGAGCCCGTCAAAGCGAAAGCTCTGTTCGGGGCTGTCGAGTTCGAGCATTCGCGTCGGCAGCACTTCCTGACCGTCGCGACTGATCAGGCCCATGGCGACAGGGATCACCAGCGGCTCTTTCAGCGGCTGGCCCGGGGTGGACGGAGTGTGCTGGCGCAGGGTGAGCGTGAATGTGCCGTCCTGCCAGTCCTCGGTGACGTCGATGCGCGGGGTTCCGGCCTGCCCATACCAGCGCTTGAATTGTGACAGGTCGCGCCCGGTCGCGTCCTCGAAAACGCCGATCCAGTCCTCGATCGTGCAGGCCTGCCCGTCATGGCGCTCGAAATAGAGGTCCAGGGCTGCGCGGTAGCCATCCGGGCCGACCAGAAGCTGCAGCATGCGGATCAGCTCAGCGCCTTTTTCATAAACTGTGGCCGTGTAGAAATTGTTGATCTCGACATAGCTTTCAGGCCGCACCGGATGGGCCAGCGGGCCTGCATCCTCGCGGAACTGGCGCGCGCGCAGCGTCAGGACATCTTCGATGCGCTTGACCGCATGACTGCGCATGTCGCCCATGAATTGCTGATCGCGAAAGACCGTCAGCCCTTCTTTGAGCGAAAGCTGGAACCAGTCGCGGCAGGTGATGCGATTGCCAGTCCAGTTGTGGAAATACTCATGTGCGATGATCCGCTCAATGGCGGCGTAATTGCCATCCGTCGCAGTCTCGGGCGAGGCGAGAACATAGGCAGAGTTGAAAATGTTCAATCCCTTGTTCTCCATCGCGCCCATATTGAAGTCATCGACGGCCACGATGTTGAAAATGTCCAAGTCATAAGCGCGCCCATAGACCTGTTCATCCCAGATCATCGAGCGTTTGAGCGCGTCCATCGCATAGCCGGTCTTGCC
>SKIM01000115.1 GCA_007116445.1 Natronohydrobacter sp. | reverse complement strand
TGCGGCATGAATGGCCGGCCTATCAGGTGGCCACAGATGTGGCAGGGCTGAAGCTCTCGGATGTGTTTCGCGACCCGACGGCGCGGCGGCTGCTGATCATCGCGCTGGTCAACGCGACGCCCGTGGCGATCACCTCGACGCTGTTTCTGTTCTATGCCGAAGCCGTGTTGCAGGCCGAGGGGATGGAAGGCGTTCTGCTGATCCTGCTGTTTTTGTCGGCGGCAGTCTCATCCCCGTTCTGGGCGCGGCTGGCGCGGCGCACCGGGGCCAAGACCGCACTTCTGACGGGGATGGGGCTGGCGGCGGTCAGTTTCGCCTTTGTCACGACGCTCGGCCCCGGCGATCTGGCGCTTTTTGCGCTGATCTGCGTGATTTCCGGCGCGGGCATCGGGGCAGATCTGACGCTGTTGCCCGCGATCTTTTCGCGCCGGATGGCGGAATTGTCGCCCGAGGCCGCCAAGGGTTTCGGCCTCTGGGCTTTTGTGACCAAGGCCACGCTGGCGCTGGCCGCGCTGATGGTCTTCCCGGCGCTGGAATTTGCAGGTTTTGAGGCGGGCACGGACAATAGCGCCACCGCCATCCAGACTCTGATCCTGTTATACGCGGCCCTGCCTTCGGCCTTGAAGGTTCTGGCCATCGCGCTTCTGGCGCTGACCCCCTTGAAGGAGAGCTGAGCATGAGCACTTTTCTGACGCTGATCGCCGGGATGGCGCTGGCATTCGCGGCTCTTGCGCTGATCCAGCGGTTCCGGAGCTTTCAGGCCCAGAGCCCGCAGGATTACGCCAAGCTCGAACCGCGCGTCGATATTCGCGAACATCTGTCCGGCCCGATCCGCTGCGAAGGCGTGATCTACGGGCCGATGGGGCGCGTCAGCTCGCGTTTCACAGCGGATATGCATGGGCGCTGGGAGGGAAATTGCGGCGTGCTGGCCGAGGACTTCACCTATGACAGCGGCACCAGGCAGAAGCGGGAATGGCGGCTGACCTTGGGCAATGACGGCAAGGTGACAGCGGAAGCGGATGATCTGGTGGGCAAGGGCACGGGCCAGCAGAGCGGCGCGAGTCTGCAACTCAACTATACGATCCGGCTGCCCGAAAGCGCGGGCGGTCATGCGTTGCAGGTCACGGACTGGATGTATCTGGTCGATGACAAGACCATCGTGAACCGAAGCCAGTTTCGCAAGTTTGGTGTCAAGGTGGCCGAACTTGTGGCGACAATGCGGAGGTTGGACGCATGAGAAAACTCTCGGGCAAGACCTACTGGCTGGTCGGCGCCTCGGAAGGGTTGGGACGCGCGCTGGCGATGAAACTGTCGAAAGCGGGCGTGTCGCTGGTTCTGAGCGCGCGCAGCGCCGACAGCCTGCAGGCGCTGGCCGACAGCCTGCCGGGGCCTGCGCGGGTCGTGACCTGTGATGTGACGGATCGCGCCTCGGTCGTGGTCGCTGCCGAGCAGGCGGGAGCGGTGGATGGGCTGGTCTTCCTCGCTGGGGTTTACTGGCCGTTTCCGGCGACCGAATGGAACGCGGAGCAGGCGGAGGCGATGTTTGACGTGAACCTGACCGGGGCCGCGCGGGTGCTGGGGCAGGTGGTGCCTGCGATGGTCGCGCGCAAGGCGGGGCATATCGTGATCACCGGCTCGCTCTCGGGCTATCGCGGGCTGCCGGGCTCGATCGGTTATTCGTCTTCCAAGGCGGGGCTGATGCATCTGGCCGAATCGATGCATGCGGATCTGCGCGGGTCGGGCGTGGATGTGCAGCTGGCCAATCCGGGCTTCATCCGCACGCGGCTGACCGACAAGAACGATTTCAAGATGCCGTTTCTGATGGAGTCTGACGCCGCCGCGGAAGAGATGATCCAGTTGATGCGCGGGCCGAAGTTCCAGCGGGCCTTTCCGCGCTTGTTTTCGCTTGTTTTCCGAGGGGCGAATTTCCTGCCTGATTGGGCCTATTTCCGGGTGTTCGGGGGCAAGTGAGGTCGCTGGCACGCGCGTCGCGGACCATAAAGGCGTTGCATGGGCCGGAGCTTTGCGCGACAGTTATTGGGTCAAGAAGGAGGCCCGCATGCTCGCCATCACACCGCGCAAGATCGTGCATATCGTCTATCTCGCCCGCGAAGGCGTGGTCGGAGAGCCGCAGGCGCATGCCTTCATCGACGGGCTGAACGAGGACGAGAAAGCCAGCCTGACTGCCGTCGCCTGGATCGGGCGCGGCGCGTTTGAGCCTGAAGATTACGATGAAGCCGTCGCCACAGCCATGGCCGAGGCGACGACACCGACAGCGGATTATCTGCTGGGCATGCCGCATCTGGCCGAGAATCTCGAAAACGGGCTTGAAGCGCTGGGCATTGATGTGACCGGCGAAGAAGAGGATTTTCTGCGTCAGGGGTCGTGATCCGGCCTCAGCGCGCGGTTGATTGCCATTCGGCCAGTGCAGGATTTTCCGGGCTTTCCGGGGCAGGGAGCAGCGGGTCGGCCTGCGCCGGGCGCAGTCGCGTGGCAGGCACTGGCGGCAGTTTCGTGCAGCGCAGGTGATGGGCTTCGCGCGCGCCGAAATAGAAGGCGACGATCCCGCCCAGAAGCCACCAGAGCGGCTCTGGCACATGGCCAAGGGCCTGCATGCGGATCGAGAATCCCGCCGGGTCCGACATTGCATAGCCAAACAGCGCAAGCGTGCCGAGTGCCAGCAGCGGGCGCGGCAAGCGATTGAGGCCGTTCACAAAACCGTCGAACCGGCTGATGCGCCCATGCTGGACCCCGGGTGCGGGGCAGGTCTGGGGGGAATCGCAGATGTCATGGCCCGGCTTGGTGGCCTGGGCCGCCCTCGGGTGAAGGAATTCTGCGGCCGAATGCAGGCTGGCCCCCAGCGCGCGGGCCTTGTGGCCAGAGCTGAGATGCGCGCCGAAGAGCAGGCCGAGCGCCGAACGGATCATGCCCAGCCCTTGACGCGTGCGCGATGCTCCGCATCGCTGAGATGGAAGCGCGGCGAAATGAACTCCTCGGCCCGCGTGATCCAGCCGCCCTTGCCCCCGTCGCGGCGGCGGGCGAATTTGCGGCTGGCCGGGCGGCGGTCCGCGATGGCATAATAATAATCGCGCCGTGCGATGCCATAGGCATCGACGATGTGATCCGGTGCCATGGCATGCGCGCGCTGGGCTGCGGCGATGGTCTGCGGCCCGATGACCCCGTCCACGGTAATGTCCTGGCCCATCTGCACCAGCAACCGCTGCAGGATGCGCACGGCATTCGCGCCTGCATTCACATACATGTCAAAGACCGTGGCCCAGAGCGGTTCTGGCAATTCGCCGATGCGGGGGCGGTTGAAGAAATGCGCGATATAGATCTCGACCGCCTCTTCTCGGGTCAGCGCACGGATATCGGCAACGGTGATCTGTTGATCGGGCCGCAAGCGGCGCAGCGTATGGATGGTGACGCCGAAATTGGTCGCCCCGCCCGGATCGTCGGGGTCATTCACGAAGCCGCCTTCACGGGCGATGATTTCAATGGCAAGCTCGCGGACTGTCTTCATCTCTGGCCTCTTGATCCTGGCGGATTTGAAGGCCAGCATGCGGCTGCGCGGCTAAGATCGCGTGATCCGGGCGTACGCTGGATCGCACCCACCGCCCCCCCCTTTTCGGGCGCGGTGCTTTGGGCTATGTGGCAGGGCCAGAACACGAAGGAAGCGCAATGCAATTCGAACACCCCGGCGAGGTCGAGCAGAGCTGGCGCGATGCCATTTCGACCATCGAGGAGATCATCGAGGAAGCCCGTCAGGGGCGCATCTTCATTCTGGTCGATCACGAGGATCGCGAGAATGAAGGCGATCTGGTGATCCCCGCGCAAATGGCCACGCCTGAAGTCATCAATTTCATGGCCACCCATGGCAAGGGTCTGATCTGCCTGACGCTTCCGGGCGAGCGGATCGACCAGCTGGGCCTGCCGCTGATGGCGTCCAGCAATTCTTCGCGCCATGAAACGGCCTTCACTGTGTCCATCGAGGCGCGCGAAGGTGTCTCGACCGGGATTTCGGCCCATGACCGCGCCCGCACGATTGCGGTTGCGATTGACGCGGCGAAGGGGGCGGCCGATATCGCGACGCCGGGCCATGTCTTTCCGCTGCGTGCCCGCGATGGCGGCGTCCTGGTGCGCGCGGGCCATACGGAAGCGGCGGTCGATATTTCGCGGCTGGCGGGCCTGAACCCTTCGGGCGTGATCTGCGAGATCATGAAGGAAGACGGCACGATGGCGCGGCTGCCTGATCTGGTGGCTTTCGCGCAGAAACACGGGCTGAAGATCGGCACGATTTCGGATCTGATCGCCTATCGGCGGCGGCATGACAATCTGGTGCGGGTGATCAGCGAGCGGCAGATCACATCGGAATTCGGCGGCGACTGGTCGATGCGCATCTATTCCGACACGACGCAGGGGGCCGAACATATCGTGCTGATCAAGGGCGATATCACGACGCCCGCGCCGGTTCTGGTGCGCATGCATGCTTTCGATCCGCTGCTGGACATGGTCGGCGCGGCCGGGGCCGAACGGTCAGAAGAATTTTCCGACGCGATGCGGCTGATTGGCGCCGAAGGGCGCGGGGTGCTGGTCCTGTTGCGCGATACGGAGATGAAGATGACCGACCCCGAAGCCGCCCCCCAGACCTTGCGGCAATACGGGTTGGGCGCGCAGATTCTGTCTTCCCTCGGGCTGCATGATCTGATCTTGCTGACCAATTCTGCAACCCCGCGCATCGTGGGACTTGACGGCTATGGGCTGTCGATCACCGGCACGCGCAAGATACCTGCAACGAGAGGGGCCTGACATGGCTGCGAATGAATCCCATCACGTTTTGGCCCTGCCGGAATTTGACAAGGCCCCGAAGCTGCTGATCGTGGTCGCGCCGTATTACAAGGATATCGCGGATCAACTGGTCGCAGGCGCGCGCGCCGAGATCGAAAAGGTGGGCGGCAGTCATGAGCTGGTCGAGGTGCCCGGGGCGCTGGAAGTGCCGACGGCCATCGGGCAGGCGTTTCGCATGGCGCATTTCGACGGGTTCGTGGCCCTTGGCTGCGTGATCCGGGGCGAGACGACGCATTATGACACTGTGTGCAATGACAGCTCGCGCGCGATCACGCTGCTGGGGTTGCAGGGCGCATGCATTGGCAACGGCATCCTGACTGTTGAGAACCGCGCGCAGGCCGAGATCCGCGCCGAGCTGGCGGGCCAGAACAAGGGCGGCGGGGCTGCGGCGGCGGCGCTGCATCTGATCGCACTGGCGCGGCGCTGGGGCGGGGCGAAACGTTCGGTTGGGTTCCTGCCCGGTCAGGACGAGATTCAGATCGCCGGGCACAGCCGCGCGCAGGGCAGGGGGCCGGTCGCATGAGCGAGATGCCCACGCCCAAACGTCGCCCGACCATGGCCGAGCGCCGCGAGCGCAAGGGGGCCGCGCGCTTCTACGCTGTGCAGGCCCTGTTCCAGATGGAAGCGTCAGATGTGCCGATTGGCGAGATAACGCACCAGTTCGAGACGCATCGCATTGGGGCCGAGACTGCGGAAGAAACCTGGGCCGAGGCGGATCTGCCGCTGTTCCGCCGTCTGATCGAGACGGTCGTCGAGCGGCAGGCGGCGATTGATCAGATGACCGACCGCGCCTTGGTGGCGAAATGGCGCATCGACCGGATTGACCCGACGCTGCGGGCCCTGTTTCGCGCGGCAGGGGCGGAGCTTCTGGCCTCTGAGACGCCCGTGAAAGTGGTGATTTCGCAATTCGTCGATATCGCGGGCGCGTTCTTTCCCGAGGGCCGCGAGGCGAATTTCGTCAATGCCGTGCTCGATCACATGGCGCGAGAGGCCCGCGCCGCCGAATTCTGAGCCATGCATGGCGGGCCGCCCGACCTGACGCCCGAAATCCTGCTGCAAGCCTATCGGCAGGGCGTGTTCCCGATGGCCGAGCGGCAGGATGACGCGCGGCTGTTTTGGTTTGATCCGGTCTGGCGGGGCATTCTGCCGATGGGCGGGGTGCATTTGTCGCGCAGTCTGCGCCGAAGGCTGCGGGCCGCGCCCTTCCGGCTGAGCCTGAACGCGGATTTTGCAGGCGTGCTGCGCGGTTGCGCGGACCGGCCCGAGACCTGGATCAATGCCCCGATCACAGCGCTGTTCACTGCGCTGCATGCCCGCGGCGCCGCGCATTCGATCGAGGTTTGGGACGGTCCGGCCCTGGTCGGCGGGGTTTACGGGCTTGCCCTTGGTGGCGCATTTTGTGGCGAGAGCATGTTTTCGCGCCGCAAGGACGCGTCAAAGATCGCACTGGTGACGCTGGTTGCGCATCTGCGTCGCTGCGGTTTCACGCTGTTTGACACGCAATACCTGACCCCGCATCTGGCCAGTCTCGGTGGGGTGGAAATCCCGCGCAAGCAGTATCACGCGCGGCTGGCAGAGGCGCTTGAGCGCGATGCCGATATCCGGGCTTTCGCCTTGCCGGATCCTCAGGATGTGGTGCAGTTGATCACCCAGAGATCGTAGCGGGAATGATCCAGCGCATTCAGCGCGGGGCTTGAGGCGATCATCCAGCCCGAAAAGATGATCTCATCGGCGCGCGTGTCGAAAATATCGATCCAGGCATAGGCCTCGCCGGCGGGGTTTTCGACCGGGTAGCGGCATTCCGAGAGCATGATGATCAGATGGCCCAGCCGCACCTCGCCGCCGCGCGCGATGCTGATATCCCCACTGGTGCCCGCAACGCGGTCAAGGCCCCGCAACACCGCGCCGGTGCCTTCCGCGATGCGGTCAGAGGGCGCGGGCGGTGTGGCACCGTCCTGCGCAAGAGCACCCCCAGGGCCGAGCAGCGCGGTAAGGAACAGGGCGCGCAGCATCGCTCAGACCCTGCGCAGGACAGCGGGGCTGAAGGTGCTCATTCGGGGCTCCAGGCCTCGTAATCCTTGCGCGCTTCGGGCGCTGCGCGCCGGATCGATCCTTGCGGCGCGTAGGCCAGGGGCGTGCCGGTAAGGTTTTCCTGATGCGGTTTTTCCCAAGGCTTGTGTGCAAGCGGCTTTTCGCTGGGCAGATCGTCCCATGTGTGATGCAGCCATCCATGCCAGTCGGGGCTGACGCGGCTGGCTTCCGATTCGCCGTTATAAATTACCCAGCGCTTTTTGCCGTCGCGCGATTGGTAATAGGTATTGCCCTGCGGATCCTCGCCCACTTTCACACCGTTGCGCCATGTGAAAAAGGCCGTATTCAGCGTGGAATAGTTCCACCATGTCAGAAAACGCAGCAGGAATTTCATCAGGCGACCTCATGCAGCCGAGCGGGGATCTGCTGCCTTATGCACCAGCGCGGCCGGGAAATCCAGAGCCAAGGGGGCCCAAGCGCCGCATGGACAGACCGCGCCGCGCGCCTATGTTGCACTGAAAGCAAGTCGCAGGAGCTTTGAGCATGGCAAAATATGAACGCCGCCCCGAAATCATCGCGGCCCTCGATCCCGTCCAGTATCATGTTACGCAGGAAAACGGCACCGAACGACCGTTCACTGGTCCGCTGAATGACAATACCCGGCCCGGCATCTATGTTGATATCGTGTCGGGCGAGCCGCTTTTCGCCTCTGCGGACAAGTTCGATGCCGGTTGTGGCTGGCCCAGTTTCACCAAGCCGCTGATCGCCGAGCATGTGGTCGAGAAAACCGACACGACGCATGGCATGGTCCGCATTGAGGTCCGCTCACGCCATGGCGACAGTCATTTGGGCCATGTCTTTCCGGACGGGCCGCGCGATCGGGGTGGTTTGCGCTATTGCATCAACTCTGCCAGCCTGCGTTTCATCGCGCGCGAGGATATGGAAGCCGAGGGCTACGGCGCATTCCTCGATCAGGTCGAGGGATAGGCTGGACCGGCAGGCGCTTGGTGGTTACCTCTGTCGAGGGGCTTGCGCGAAGGAGACAGCTGGTGACCACTGCGCTGCGTTTTGAACATAGCTATGCCGAGGTCCTGCCCGGATTGTTTGTGCCCTGGCAGGCGCAGGGCTGGCCTGATCCGCAGCTTTTGCTGCTCAACACAGCACTCGCGCGGGCGCTTGGGATGGATGCGCAGGCGTTGCAAGACCCCCAAGGCGTTGCGATGCTGTCCGGCCATGCGTTTCCCGACACGACGCGGCCCATCGCGCTGGCCTATGCGGGTCATCAGTTCGGCGGGTTCTCGCCGCAGCTCGGGGACGGGCGGGCGTTGCTTCTGGGCGAGATCCGCGATCCGTCAGGCGCGCGCCATGACCTGCATCTCAAGGGTTCGGGGCGCACCCCCTTCGCGCGCGGCGGCGATGGGCGCGCCGTGCTGGGGCCGGTGCTGCGCGAATATCTGATCTCCGAGGCGATGGCGGCGCTGGGCGTGCCCACCACCCGCGCGCTGGCCGTCTGCACCACGGGCGAACGGGTGCTGCGCCAGTTCGGGCTGGAACCCGGTGCAGTGCTGGCGCGCACGGCCAGCAGTCATCTGCGCATCGGCACATTCCAGTTTGCGGCTGCGCGCGGGGCGCAGGATATGCTGCGGGCGCTGCTGGACCACGCGATTGCCCGCCATGATCCTGACCTCGCGGGCGATCCTGATGCAGCGCTGAAGTTTCTGGTGCGCGTGACCCATCGGCAGGTGCGGCTGGTTGCGCAATGGATGGGGCTGGGCTTTATCCATGGGGTGATGAACACGGACAATACCACCATTTCAGGCGAGACGATCGATTATGGTCCCTGCGCCTTCATGGATTTTTACGCGGCGGAGACTGTCTTCAGTTCCATCGACCAGCAGGGGCGCTATGCCTATCGCAACCAGCCCGGCATCATCTTGTGGAACATCGCACGGCTGGCCGAAGCGCTCTTGCCGCTGATCGATGCGGATGAGACCCGCGCCATCGCCCGCGCGACCGAGGTGATCGAGGACGGGCGCGCGCGATACCGTGACGCCTGGCTTGATGTCTTCGCGCAGAAGCTGGCGCTGCCCCGGCCCGATGCTGCGCTGATCGAGGAGATGCACGCGCTCTGGACCGGGCAGGAGGTGGATTTCACGTCCTTCTTCCGGGCCTTGCCTGCGGCGCTGGATGACCGCCCCGAAGTGCTGCGGGGGCTGTTTCGCGCGCCCGGCCCGGCGCTGGAGGCGTGGCTTGCACGCTACCGCGCGGCCTGCCCGGACGTGGCCGCGCTGCCGCAGCGCAACCCGGCCTATATCCCGCGCAACCATCTCGTCGAGGACGCACTGGCCGCGGCCAGTGACCGCGGCGACATGCGGCCCTTCCACCGTCTTCTGGACCGCGTTCAGGCCCCCTACACCGAAGTCGCGGGCGCAGAGCGCTATGCCCAGCCGCCCGCCCGCGATGCCGCGCCCGTTGTGACGTTCTGCGGGACTTAGGGCTGGCGGGCGCGCAGTTTTGTCGGCGCTCGGCGCTCGGCGCTCGGGGCTGGCGGGATGGGGCCGGGGCCGTCAGGCCTGCAACTGCACGAGGATCTTGATCTGCGATTTATCCGCCAAGAGCCGATCAAACCCCTGCGCGACGACATCATCCAGCCCGATCCGGTCCGTCACCAGATCTTCGGCGCGAAAGAAGCCGCGCTGCATCAGGGCCATGACCGCCGGATAGACATGGCGATAGGCGATGATCCCGCGCATCGTGCGTTCCTTGATGACCAGATCATTGGGGTTGAAACTGGCCTCGCCCTCCCAGATGCTGACGACGACGATCTCGCCGCCGGGATGGGTCGCGTTGATGCATTGGCCCAACACCTCTGGAATACCCGTCACCTCAAAGGCGAAATCGACGCCGCCGCCGGTCTGCGCGGTAATCTGTGCGACGACGTCCCCCGCCGCAGGGTCAAGCCCGACCGCACCCAGCGCCGCAGCCTTGGCGCGGCGCACGGCCGATAGCTCGACGGCGTAGATCTGCGCGGCCCCTGCGGCCTTCAGCGCTTCGATCACCATCAGCCCGATGGGCCCCGCCCCGAAGACCGCCGCCGTGTCGCCCGCGCGCAAGCTGCTCTGGCGCACAGCATGCAGGGCGACAGCAGCAGGCTCGACCAGCGCGCCCTGTTCCCAGGACAGATCGTCGGGCATGACATGGACCATATGTTCGCCCACGACCGTATATTCCGAGAACCCGCCACCGCCGCCGGACAGGCCATGAAAGCCCAATTCCGGCGAGAGGTTATAGCGCTCCAACACATAAGCGCCGTCGCGATTGGGCGAGAGGATCGGCTCGATCGCCACACGATCACCGGGCTTGACGCGCGTCACCGCGTCACCGACCGCGACCACTTCACCGGCGAATTCATGGCCCATGATGATCGGGGCCATATCGCCGCTGATCGGGTGGGGCGTGCCGACCGGCACAAAGATCGGACCGGCGGCATATTCATGCAGATCGCTGCCGCAAATGCCACAGGCCGCGACTTTGATCCGCACATCATGCGGGCCGCGCAATTCGGGAATCGCAACTGTTTCGACACGCAGATCGCGCGCCTTGTGCCAGACAGCCGCTTTCATCTGGGATGTGCTCATCACAGTCTCCTTTCAGGTCTTGTCACGATGGGGGGGCAGCCCCGGCGCAAGCCACGCCGGGGCGAATGGGCCGTCAGCCCAGATGATATGTATCAGGCACGCCATAGACAGGTGTCTCGATCCCTTCCATCCGCGCCTTCAGTTGCAGCGACAGGAATTGCGAGTAATGCCGCGACTGGTGCAGGTTGCCACCGTGGAACCACAGCGCTTCTTGCTGCGTGGGCTTCCACATGTTGCGCTGTTCACCGACCCAGGGGCCGGGATCTTTCGGCGTGTCCGAGCCAAGCCCCCAGCATTTGCCGACCTTGTCGGCCACATCCTGACCGATCAGATCCGCCGCCCAGCCATTCATCGAGCCGTAGCCAGTCGCATAGACGATCACATCGGCTTCGAGCTTGGTGCCATCTTCCAGCACCACCCCATCTTCGACGATTTCCTTCACATTGCCATGGGCAAGCTTGATTTCGCCGTCGATGATCAGCTGGCTTGCACCGATATCGATGTAATAGCCCGAACCGCGCCGCAGGTATTTCATGAACAGCCCCGAGCCATCCGCGCCCCAATCGAGCCAGAAGCCGGCTTTCTCCAGCCCTGCGTAGAATTCCGCATCCACCTCGCGCATCTTGTCGTAAAGCGGGATCTGGAATTCATGCATGATGCGGTAGGGCAGCGAGGCGAAGATCAGATCGGCCTTTTCCGTGGTCACCCCGTTGCGCACGGCCTCCTCGGAATAGAGCGCGCCAAGGCCGATCTCCATCAGCGTGTCCGAGCGCACGATATGCGTCGACGACCGCTGCACCATGGTCACATCGACATCGTTTTCCCAAAGCGCCGCACAGATATCATGCGCGGAATTGTTCGACCCGATCACCACGGCCTTCTTGCCGCGATAGGCATCAGGGCCGGGATGGCGCGAAGAGTGATGCTGATCGCCCTTGAACCGATCCATGCCCGGAAATTTCGGCATATTCGCCTTGCCAGACATGCCGGTGGCGAGCACCAGTTGCTTGGGGCGCAACGTGACCTCCTCGCCGTCGCGGTCCACCACCACAGTCCATTCGCCACTTGCTTCGTCATAGCTGGCGGATTTGCAACTGGTGCGGGTCCAGTAATTCAGCTCCATGACCTTGGTGTACATCTCCAGCCAGTCGCCGATCTTGTCCTTGGGCGAGAAAATGGGCCAGTTTTCGGGAAATTTGATATAGGGCAGATGATCATACCAGACCGGATCATGCAGGCAGAGCGACTTGTAGCGGTTGCGCCAGCTGTCGCCGGGGCGGTCGTTCTTTTCCACGATGATCGTGGGCACGCCCAACTGGCGCAGCCGCGCACCCAG
>SKIM01000272.1 GCA_007116445.1 Natronohydrobacter sp. | reverse complement strand
GCGGTGACAGCGGCATCTGTCCTCAAAGGCGGTAAATTGCGCCAATGATGACAGGCAGTCTGATGCGCCTCGGCATTGTCGAGCACAGGGCGTGAAGTCTTGCAGATCTCCGTTGCATGGGGGCAGCGAGTGTGGAATTTGCACCCCTCGGGCGGATTGGCGGGCGAGGGAATATCGCCGCCCAAGGGTGCGATCTGGCCCCGCGCGCCGGGCATCGGCACCGGAATGGCCGTCAGCAACGCCCGCGTATAGGGGTGGCGCGGGGCGGTATAGAGTGCCTCGGTCGCGGCGAGTTCCACCACTTCGCCCAGATACATCACGGCCACACGGTCGGCCATATGCCGGATCACCGACAGGTCATGCGCGATGATGATCAGCGTCAGGCCGAAATCTTCCTTAAGGTCTTCGAGCAGATTGACGATCTGCGCCTGCACCGACACATCGAGTGCCGAGACAGGTTCATCCCCGATCAGCAGCTTCGGCCCCGAAGCCAGCGCGCGCGCTACGCAAATCCGCTGGCGCTGCCCGCCGGAAAATTCATGCGGGAAGCGGTCAGCATGATCGGGACGTAGCCCGACCTTGCGCAGCAGATCCGCGACCTTCTCGCGACGTTCCTTGCGCGACAAGGTGCCATGCACCAACAGCGGCTCGCCTACGATGCTCTCGACCGTCATGCGCGGGTTGAGCGACGAGAACGGATCTTGGAAAATGAACTGCATCTGTGCGCGCAGCTTGCGCATGTCGGACGCGGGCAGCGCGGTCAGGTCTTGCCCCTCATAGATCACCCGCCCCTCGCTTGGGTCAAGCAGACGCAGGAGAAGCCGCGCCAGCGTGGATTTGCCACAGCCGGATTCGCCCACAATCGCAAACGTCTCGCCGCGTTCGATCGAAAGCGAGACGCCATTGACCGCATAGATATGCGAGGGGGCGCCGAACATGCCCTTGCTGGAGGTGAAGCGCTTGTGCAGCTCATGCGTGGTCAGGATCACATCGTTCATGCGGCACCTTGGGCGAAATGGGTTTCCAGTGGGGCCTTGATACAGGCCACGCTATGACCGGGCAGGATGTCGCACTCAGGCGGGCGCGCGGCGTTGCATTCGTCCGACACAAACGGGCAGCGCGTTGCGAACCGACAGCCCGGCGGCATGGCTTCGGGCACCGGGACGGAACCGGGGATGGTCATCAACCGCGACGCACCTTGCACGCGTCCTGCCAGCGCAGGCATCGAGCCCATCAGCCCCAGCGTGTAGGGGTGCTGCGGATCGTTGAAGATCGACTCGGCCGGGCCGGATTCGACCACCCTGCCTGCATACATCACCGCCACATCATCTGCGATTTCAGCCACGACGCCCAGATCATGCGTGATCATCAGCATCGCCGCCCCCGTTTCCTTCAGAAGCTCACGCATTAGCTCAAGGATCTGCGCCTGAATCGTGACATCCAGCGCCGTGGTCGGTTCATCCGCGATCAGCAATTCGGGATCATTGGCCAGCGCCATCGCGATCATCACCCGCTGGCGCATGCCCCCGGAAAGCTGATGCGGATAGTCATCAAGCCGCTTGGCCGCTGCAGGCATGCGCACCAGTTCGAACATTTCAAGCGCACGGGCGCGGGCCTCGGCCTGCGTGCAGTTGCGATGACGGCGCACGGCTTCGGCCACTTGATCGCCGATGGTGAAAACCGGGTTGAGCGAGGTCATCGGCTCCTGAAAGATCATTGCCATGCGGTTGCCGCGCAGGGACTCCATCCGCGCAGTGTTGTAATCCAACAGATTTTCGCCGCGAAATAGCACCTGCCCATTGGTGATAGTCGCTGCCTTTTTCGACAGTAACCCCATGGTCGCCAAGGATGTCACGGATTTGCCGCAGCCCGATTCCCCGACCAGTGCAAGCGTACGCCCTGGCATGATCGACAAGCTGATACGATCAATCAGATCGATTGGCTGACCGTGAAAGCGGATCGACACATCCCGCAATTCCAGTGTCGGCGAGGCAGCATCACTCATCATGACCGGTCATTTCCTTTTGATCGTAGAGCAGCAAGACGCTGTAAAGATCCATAAGATGATCGCGCATCGCTTGCGCTGCGGCGGTGCCATCGCCGGCCTCAAGCGCGGCCAAGATGCGACGATGCTCGATCTGCGGATAGCTTGTGCTGATCCGGTGACTCTCGTTTATCCGATTGCGCAGGCGAAAAAGCCGCTTGTCATGCCGCCACGCGTTCAGCGTGTCATATAATATCAAAAGCAGCGGGTTGCCCGCGGCTTGTGCGATTTCTCGGTGCAGGGTGCTGTCCCACAAATCGGCACTATCGACGTCTTTGGCGCTGTCAATCCGATCGATACACATGGAAATGCGGCGTAAGGTCTCTGGCGCCGCGCGTTGGGCGGCAAGACGCGCAAGCGAGGGTTCTACCGCAAGACGCGCCTCGATAAGGTTCAATAGCCCAGCCGGGCTGGCGCTGATTTCTTCGCTGTGGTTCTGCGGAATCATCTGTGGTGGACCGGTAAAGGTGCCGGCCCCTTGCCGACGCCAGATCAGGCCCTCGGCCTCTAGTACTTCAAGTGCGCGGCGGATTGAACGTCGCCCCAATCCCAATTGCGCGGCAAGGTCGCGTTCAGTGGGCAGCTTTTGCCCTGGCATAGCATCCGGGGCACACAGGATCGAACGCAACCGCTCCAGCGCAACGGCAGAGCTTTCGTGACTTTCGGGTTGACGCTCGGACGCAGCCGCATCCTTTAGGGGAAAATTTGAACCATTTGACATTGGTTCACCCTATGGTTCGCAAAGATTTATGCAAGCTATGATTTACAGATCTTCGCAAAATCTTGGCGGCTGTCGGTTCATTCATGGTGGCTGAACGGCAAACTGCTGAATTTTGTCGCATGTGACAAATTCTCACCCAATGCAGTTCGCGCTGTATTCTATATCACTCGGGGCTACTTTTGCATGTCGCGGACTTGGAGATCAGGAAGCAGAGCGCCGAGCGGCGATTCCTGTCGAGAGGATTACAGAGCCTGTCCTGTTGCAGAGCGCGACCGAGGATCAAATCTGGCTATAAACCTTGATGGCAAACCGCATCATCGAAAGGCTCGATCACGATGCGACTGGGCATAGCGTTTCTCCTGTAAACCCATCAAGGCCACGGCCCGCGAGCCGATCAACAGGCCGGATACATATGAGCAATTTCCGAAATCGTGCCCAATTCTCGATTGCG
>SKIM01000013.1 GCA_007116445.1 Natronohydrobacter sp. | reverse complement strand
GGTGGGTTGGGCGCCCTGAGCGGGCGCTTACAGCAACTGCCGCTGCGCCACGATGCGGGGGATCTGCTTCTTGACCTTGAAGAACCCGGCCGTCGCATGTGGCCAGATCGCCAGATCCCATTCGCGCTGCCATTCGCAAAGCGCGATGTCTTCCGCCTTCAGCGCCGGGGCCGCGTCGCGCAGCCAGTCGCGCAGCGGGCCTTCGGGCACATATCCCGTCACGATCTGCCGTGCCCCCATCCGGGCCGCAACCGTGGCCAGATCGCCTGGAACGCCCGCGCGCATCGGCTCTGCCACAACCCCGGCACGCGCCGCGCTATCGTCAAGCGCTGCGTCCTCGAATGCCGCGACAGGTTGCGCCACTTCGCGCGGCGAGCGCAGATGCGACGCGGCGAGGCGCACGGCCCCACAAATCTCGACCCGGTCCAGCCCCATCTCCTCCAGCCGCCCGTCATCTTCCGTTATCAGCAGCAGCGACGGCACGCGCGCCGCAGGCGCGCGTGCCCTGCGCAAGGGCTGGATCTCCGGCAACCCCTCGGGCTCCAGCCCGTCCAGCCCCGCGGTCACCTCGGCCAGTTCGCCAGCGTGCGGCGCAAATCGCTGCCCGGTGAATTTGGCGATATTCCAGCTTTGCGCGGCATAGAATTTCCCGCGTGTGTGCAGCCCCGCGACCCAGCGCCAGGAGAGCGTGTTCGAGGCAGGATCACCATCAAGCAGATGGCGATAAAAGAAATCCGCCCCGATCCGCCAGGGCAGGCGCAGCGTGAAAATCCAGATCGACGCAAACCACATCCGGGCATGGTTGTGCAGATAGCCTGTCTCGACCAGTTCCTCGGCCCATGCATCGAAACAGTTGATCCCGGTCCTGCCCTCCTCGGCCCGTGTGACTGAACGCGCCAGCGTGCTGTCATGGTCCAGCGCTGCCAGGTCACGTTCCAACCCGTCGCGATACTGCGCCCAAATGATCGGTCGCCGTTCCATCCAGCCTTTGAAATAGCCGCGCCAGAACACTTCCTGAATGAACTTCTCGGCCCCGTCCGGCCCATGCGCCCGCAAGGCAGCGATGACTGTCTCTTCCTCGGTCACAAGCCGTCGCCGCAGCCAGGGCGACAGGCACGAGACGTCGCGATGCTGCCCGGGGCCGCGATCGTAATTCCGACAAGCCGCATAGCGCCGACCCATGCGCGGCACGAAGGCTTCCAGTCGCGCCAGTCCTTCGGCGCGTGTTGCCGGTCCGATTGTCAAACCATGAGCTCCTTACCTGCCGACGCCGCGACATAACGCGCCGGTGGGCCGGATCAACCCGGGCCTAACGCCGTCCGAAGAGCTTTTCGATCTGATCGAGGCCCAACTCGACATAGGTGGGCCGCCCGTGGTTGCACTGGCCCGAGAGCGGCGTCGCCTCCATCTCGCGTAACAGGGCATTCATCTCTTCCACCCGCATCCGCCGGCCGGCGCGGATCGAGCCGTGGCAGGACATGCGCGACAGCACGGCGTCAATGCGCGCCTCAAGCTGTGCGCTGGCCCCGAGCTGTGCCAATTCGTCGAGAATGTCGCGAACCAGCCCGCGCGCATCCACCTCGCCAAGAATCGCCGGGGTCTCGCGCACCATCACGGCGCTGCCACCGAAAGGCTCGATCCCGAAACCGAGACGGGCAAGCTCGGGGGCGAGATCGAGGATCTGCGCAGCCTCATGGGCCGCCAGTTCGACAATCTCGGGGATGAGCAACGCCTGCGCGGCGATGCCGCGCGCGTCGCGTGCAGCCTTGAGCCGCTCATAGACCAGCCGTTCATGGGCCGCGTGCTGATCCACGATCACCATGCCGCGCGCCGTCTGGGCGAGGATGTAAGTGCCGTGGATCTGCGCCCGCGCTGCGCCCAGAGGCGCGTCGGACTGCGGCTCGCTGACAGGTTCTGCGCGCGCTGAAGGCGCGGTTTCCCATCGTGCCTGTGGCTCGGCCAGACCGCCCGCATCAGGTGCCTGCAGGCGATACGCGCCCTGTACTGCGCGGGGTGAGGGACGGTCGATCTGCGACAGGCGCGTTGGCTCTGCCATCGCGCCCAGCATTGCGCTGGCGACCGTGCTGGCTGATCGGTGCCCCTGTTCGGCCAGTGCATGGCGCAGGCCCGATACGACCAATCCGCGCGCCAGCCCCGGATCGCGGAAGCGCACTTCGGTCTTGGCGGGATGGACATTCACATCCACCAGTTCGGGCGCGCAATCTATATTGAGCACGACAACCGGGTGCCGGTCGCGTGCCATCACGTCCGAATAGGCCGCACGCAACGCGCCGATCAGCAGCTTGTCGCGCACCGGGCGACCATTGACGAAAAGGTATTGCGCCACGGCGGCCCCGCGCGAATAAGTCGGCAGACCGGCAAAGCCCGTGAGCCGCAGCCCGTCGCGTTCGGTGTCGATGCGCAGCGCGTTCTCAGTGAAATCGCGGCCCAGCATGGCGGCGACGCGTTCTTCGAGCGCGTCGAACAGCGCGCCCTGTGCGGCATCGAGGCGCAGGATCTCGCGCGGCGCATCTTGCGAGACATCGCTCAGAGTGAAGCCGACATATGGCTCGGCCAGTGCGAGTCGGCGGATGACATCGCTGATCGCCTGCGCCTCGGCACGGTCGGAGCGCAGAAACTTCAGCCGCGCGGGCGTGGCGTGGAACAGGTCGCGCAGCTCGACGGTGGTGCCTTGTGGGGCAGCGTCGGGGCGCGGTTTGCCCATGCGCCCGCCCGTCACCGAGATCCGCGCGGCGTCCTCACCCGCAACCCGCGAGATAATCGTCAGCCGCCCCACTGCGCCGAGCGAGGGCAATGCCTCGCCCCGGAACCCGAAGCTGCGGATGTTCAGAAGGTCCGAGCCGTCGATCTTCGAGGTCGCGTGGCGCGACAGCGCCAGCGGCAGGTCTTCGGGCCCCATCCCATGGCCATCATCGCGCACGCGGATCAGCGTCTTGCCACCGTCGGCATAAGCGATCTCGATCCGCCCCGCCCCGGCATCCAGCGCATTCTCGACCAGTTCCTTGACCGCTGAAGCAGGTCGTTCCACCACTTCGCCAGCCGCGATGCGGTTGACGGCGGCCTCGTCAAGCTGCCGAATTTCGGGGCGTATGTTGCGGTCTGGTGCATTCATCCCACAGGATATAGCACGCCATCCCGACCCCTGCCAAGCGTCAGTTCAACCCGACGGGCTGGCCCACGACCACGAAGAACAGCGCCTCGGGGTCAAAAAGCCGCGCGGCAGCCGCGTTCAACTCCTCCAGCGTCAGCGCGCGCACCATGTCATTGCGCCGGTTGACATAATCGATATCGAACCCCTGATACTGCATTGAGGCCATGATCGAGGCGATGGAGGAATTGCCATCAAAGCGCAGCGGGTAGGCACCCGTCAGATAGGTGACGATACGCTCACGCTCTGCATCGGTGATTCCATCCGAAGCCATGCGCGCCCATTCCTCGCGCAGCAGCTCTATCACTGTTTCAACATTCGCGTTGTCGGTGGAAACGCGACCCTGATAGCTATGGCCCAAAAGCCCGGCAGAGAGAAACGAGCCGACACCATAGGTTAGCCCGCGTTCCTCGCGCAGATTGCGCATCAGTCTGGTGCCGAAGCGGCCGCCACCGAAGATCTGATTTACAACAAAAGCCGCGAGAAAGTCATCATCGTCGCGCGGGATACCGGCATGGCCGAATGCGACCACCGACTGCGGCCCGTCGAAGGGCACGATCTCCAGTCCCGGCTTGGCCTGAAAGCTGACAGGTTCCGGCAAGGGGGCACTTTCCTCGGGGATCCCGTCGAACAGCCGGTCTATCAGGCTGCCCAGTTGTTCGGCATCAATATCGCCTGCCGCGCCGATAAAGACGCGATCGCGCGCAATCGCGCCCTGATGCGCGGTCTGCAGCGCGCTGCGGTCCAGCGCGGCGACGGTCTCGGGCGTGCCATTGGTTTCGCGGGCATAGGGGTGGCCGTCAAACGCGGCGCGGGCAAAGCTGCGCGCAGCGAGTGTGTTGGGATCGAGCGCCTCGCGGCGCAGGCTGGCCAGCATCTGCCTGCGAACGCGCTCGATGGCATCATCGTCAAAGCGTGGCTCAGTCAGGGCAAGGCGCAAATGGTTGATCACGGCCTCGGCATCTTCGGTCAGAAAGCGCGCCGAAACCGTGACCGTATCGCGCCCCGAATCAAAACGGAGTCGAGCGGCGAGCTCCTCGGTACGGGCGGCGAAGGCCTGCGCGTCCATGTCGCCCGCGCCCTCGTTCAGAAGCGAGGTCATCAGACTGACAGCCCCGGCCTGTTCATCAGCCTCGATATTCGCACCGCCGGCAAAGACCAGTTCCAGCGCAATGAAGGGGATCGAGCGTTCCTCGACCAGCCAGGCTTCCAGCCCCGAGGGTGAGGTGACGGGCGTTATGTCCACCTCTGCGCGAAGCGGAAAGGCGATTATGACAAAGAGGGCGATCAGGCGTTTCACTGGCTTACCTCCGCGCGCTGCTCGGGTTGCGGTGTGGTCAGATAGCCCGTGACCGAGGCGCGGGTATCGAGCAGCATCTGACCGGCTTCGATGACATCGTCAGGGGTCACGGCCTCCAGCGCGTCAATCCAGCCGGTCACATCATCAATGGTCAGTCCGACGCTGAGCGCCACGCCGAATTGCCGTGCGCGACGCTGGGTATCGTCAAGCGCGAAGATTTCAGAGGCGCGCAACTGGCGGCGGACGCGCTCGAACTGCTCGAGATCGACCCCTTCCTCGAGGAATTCGGCAATGACCCGATCCATCGCCGCTTCGGCCTCTTCCAGCGAGACCCCTTCGACCGGGGCTATGCCGATACTGAACACCCCGTAATCGCGCGCCAGCCCATTATAGCTGGCCCAGGCCGAGAGCGCGATGCCTTCGTCAAAATTCAGCCGCCGTTCCAGTACAGACGTTGCCGCACTGCCGCCCAGAAGGGCGGCGAGCATTTGTAGCGCCGCCGCCTCGGACTGATCGTCCGATCGGCGCACGGGGGCAAGATACATGCGGCTGACATAGGGCGTGCCGACGCGCGAGTCTTCGAAACTCAGGCGGCGCCCGGCCAGATGCGGCGGCTCCATCGGGCGGGTGCGGGGTTCGATGGCGGGATTGGGCGGCATCGGGCCGAAATGCCGCTCCGCCTTGGCGAGGGCCGCGTCTGTATCGACATCGCCAGCGATCACGACCACGGCGTTGTTGGGGCCGTAATGCGTGCGGTAGAACTCCATCGCCATATCGCCAGTCAGCGTTTCCATCTCGTGCCGCCAGCCAAGGATGGGCACGCCGTACGGGTGCGATTTATAGAGTGCGGCCAGCATGGTCTCGTTGAACTGCGCGCCAACGCGGCTTTCCAGGACCTGCCCGCGTTCTTCGAGAATCACGCCACGCTCAGGCAGCCACTCGGCCTCGGTGAAGGAGAGGTTAACCATGCGATCCGCTTCCATCTGCATCATCAGGTCCAGCCGGTCAGCGGCGACGCGCTGGAAAAACCCAGTGTAATCCCATGACACGAAAGCATTGTCTCGCCCGCCATTGGCCTCGACCACGGCCGAGAACTCTCCCGGGTCGGTGGTTTCGGTGCCCTTGAACATCAGATGTTCAAGAAAATGCGCGATCCCTGACTGGCCCGGCGGTTCGTCAGCGGCTCCGGCGCGATACCATACCATGTTGACCACAACCGGCGCGCGGCGGTCTTCGATCACGACCACTTCCAGCCCGTTGTCCAGCACATGATGCGCGACGGGTTGGGCGGCGAGCGGTAGGGCAAACGCAAGGGGTAGCAGGGCCGCAAGGGCAAGATTGCGCACGAACATGGGTGACCTCCGGTGAACTTGCAGCAGAGTTACCTTGTCACGCGCAGGTTTCAAGCGCTCCCACGCGCTTGTGTCCGGACATGGCGGCCTGTGTGATCAGCGTTATTCCTCGGGCGGAGCACTCGGCGTGCGCACGCCCGCGCGGCGCCAGCGTTCCAGCTCGGCATATTTGTCCAGCCACATGCCCTGATAGGCATTGTGATAGACATTGACCCCAAACCAGCGTTCCAACAGCCGCCCCCGGTTGCGGCGGCGGAACTCCAAGTCCTCGGCGGCGAGCTGATCGCGGATGGCTGTATCACGGCCAAAGCGGCTGACATGGTTAACGATGCCGCCATCGACCCCGCCACCGGCCGTCGCCCGCTCCGGGCTGCCGCCCAGCGCGCGCGCGATATCGGCGCGCGGCTGCGGATCGACCCGGTTCATGCCACCGGGATTGGGCTCGGGCAAGGCGCTGAGACTGGGGGGCATTTCCAGCGGGCGGGTGGGGACGATGCTGAACTCGTCGGGACCGCGCGTTTCCGAACCCGCGTGCATCAGGATGGGCTCATCGGAACTCGAACAGGCCGCGAGCGAAAGAATCGCCACGCCCAAAGCGGCGAAGATCACCTGCCTGATTGCCATCGAGACCCCCTTCAAACTCGGCCTTGTGCCCTGCTCTTAGCGCATTCATGCGCCCGCGTCACGCCCTGCCCACCGGTTTCGGCGATTTCACGGCATCCTGTCTGTCTGACGGCTGCGACCGGAAAACACAATCAGCACAAATGCCCCTGCAAAGACCGCCACATCCGCGATGTTGAAAGCATACGGATTTCTGATCCCGCAACAAGACATGTTGATGAAATCGGCGACCGCCCCGAAGCGGATGCGGTCGATGACATTGCCCAGTGCGCCCCCGATCAACAGTCCCGCGCCAAACTGCATCCAGCGACCTGCCCCATCACGGCGCACCCAGACCCAGACCAGCGCGCAGATGGCCAGCGCAATCGCGATCAGGACGACGCGCGCCAGGTCACTATCCGAACCGAACAGGCCGAAATTGATGCCGGTATTCCAGGCCATCACGAAATTCAGATAGGGGTCGAATACCGGGATGTAGAGCCGCTGATCCAGCGCCATGCGGTCGATCACGGCCCATTTGCTGGCCTGATCCGCGATGAGTGTCACCAATAGCGTCCCGGTCGCGACTCGCATCCTGCCCTCGCTTCAGTGGCGAAAATGGCGCTGGCCGGTGAAGACCATCGCCAGCCCTGCCGCGTCGGCGGCGGCGATCACCTCGGCGTCGCGCATCGAGCCGCCGGGCTGAATCAGGGCTGTCGCCCCGGCTTCGGCGGCGGCGATCAGCCCGTCGGCAAAGGGAAAGAAGGCATCCGACGCCACGACCGAGCCTTTCGTCAGCGGCTCGGACAGGCCCAGCACCTCGGCCATGTCGCGGGCCTTCTGCGCGGCGATGCGGGTCGAATCGATCCGGCTCATTTGCCCCGCGCCCACTCCGACGGTCGCCTGATCCTTCACATAGACAATCGCGTTCGACTTGACATGCTTGGCCACTCTCCACGCAAAAAGCAGATCGGCCAGTTCGGCTTCGGTTGGCGCGCGCTTCGTGACAACGCGCAAATCCTCGGCATTGATCTGCCCGTTGTCGCGGTCCTGCACCAAGAATCCGCCCGAAACCTGCCGGAAAGCCAGTCCGGGCAGGGCTGGATTGGCAAGCCCCGGTGTTGTCAGCAGCCGCAGGTTCTTTTTCGAGGCGAAATGCGCTATTGCATCGGCATCAGCGCCGGGGGCGATCACGACCTCGGTGAAGATCTCGGCGATCGCCTTGGCGGTCGTCAGATCAAGTTTCGAGTTCAGCGCAACGATGCCACCAAAGGCCGAGGTCCGGTCGCAATCATGCGCACGCGCATAGGCTTCGGCCAGTGTCGCCCCGCGCGCCACGCCGCAGGGGTTGGCGTGCTTGATGATGGCGCAGGCTGGACCTTCGGCAGGCGGAAACTCGGAAACCAGTTCAAACGCGGCATCGGTGTCGTTGATATTGTTGTAGCTCAGCTCCTTGCCCTGATGCTGCTTGGCCGTAGCCACGCCGGGCCGGTCGGTGCCGTCGCGGTAAAATGCCGCCGCCTGATGCGGGTTCTCGCCATAGCGCAGCTTCTGCGCCAGCGTGCCGGCAAAAGCGCGCCTGCGGGGCGCCTGGGCATTTATGGCACCGGCCATCCAGGTCGAGACAGCGGCGTCATAGGCCGCGGTGCGGGCATAGGCGCGCTGCGCCAGCGTCTTGCGGAAAGCCAGCCGCGTGCGCCCGTCCTGTGCGTCAAGCTCTGACAGCAGCGGGATGTAATCCTCTGGGTCGGTCACCACGGTCACGAAACGATGATTCTTGGCGGCGGCACGAATCATCGCAGGCCCGCCGATGTCGATATTCTCGATGGCCAGATCGAAGCCCGCGCCGAGTGCCACCGTGGCCTCGAACGGGTAGAGATTGACCACCAGAAGGTCGATGGCCTCGATCCCGTGCGCCTGCATGGCACCCTGATGCGCCTCGTTGTCGCGCAGCGCCAGCAGCCCCCCATGCACGACCGGGTGCAGCGTTTTGACGCGGCCATCCATCATCTCGGGATAACTGGTCAGGTCCGAGACATCCTGCACGCGCAACCCGGCCTCGCGCAGGGCGCTGGCGGTGCCCCCCGTCGAGACCAGCGCGATATTGCGCGCGGTCAGCGCCTTGCCAAGGTCGATCAACCCGGTCTTGTCCGAGACGGAGATCAGGGCGCGTTTCATCGGGGCTAGGTCGGTCATCATCGATCCTTGAATTGTCGGTGCTTACAGGTCCTGCAGCAAGAGCGGCTCGTCGGTTGCCAGGTCGCGCAGCGCAGTGGGTGTGTCCTGCGCCTTGGCGAAGCTCCAGATGATGCGCGTCGTATAGTCTTGGGCGCGCGAGGACAACACGATCTGCTGGCTTGGGCGGGGTTTCAAACGGCCTTTTTCCAGATAGACCGACGGGGCCAGCTCCAGCGCCAGTCCGCTGGCACGGAATACCCAGATCTCGCCCGAGCGCAGCCCGATCGAGACGGCGGTTCCGTTCATGTCCAGCGAGGGTTCGGCCTCGGGGTGCAGATGAAAGCGCAACGCAAAGGGCAGGCCTGCGCCGTTGGTGCGGGCCAGAACCTCGCTGAAGCGGTGCTTTTCGGCGCGCGTTGTGGCGAGCAGGACATCCTCGCCCGCCAACACACGACCGTCTGCCGAAAGATCAAGGTAGCGCAGATGCTCCAGCCCGTGGCTGGCAACATAGCCGTCATGGCTGAGCGCGACCGCGCGGGCATGGGGCGCGTGGCGAAACTCGCGCCCCACCGCGCGCGGACCGTCCGCCAGCGTGGCCAGCGCCTTGTGCGTGCGGGCAAAGCGGGCCGACGAATAGCCCTCGAAGGCCAGTGTCGAATGCGAGGCTGTGGCGCGACTGGCGCGGTGCCATTCCGGCCCGAAACTGCGCCCGTCACCGCAAGACACGACCACCGGACGCCGGTTCGAGGTCATCTCGAAGGCAAGTGTCGAGGCGTGGGCCTGCCCCGGCGCGACCTTCAGCGGCGGGGGTGCTGCGTCTATCAGGACCGTGCAACGCCCGGCAGCCAGTCTCGCATAGCCCATCACCTGATCAGCGTGTGGCCGGGTCGGCTGGTCTCGCAGATCGCCATGAATGCCGAGTGCGGTGGCCAGCACCCCCTCGGCCCCGCGCCCGCCGCCGTGAAACCGCGCCAGCCCGCCATCGGCGTGGCGCAGCACGCGCAAGGCCCCGGCGACGCGGTCAAGCAACCCGCCAAGCTGCGCGTTGACCGGCTTGTCATGGTCTGCCAGCGCCTGCGCGGCCCAGGCAAGAAGCTCGAAAACCTGCAGCAATTCTTCCGGGTTGCGTGTGGCAATACCGCCATCGGCCTGAATCTGGCCTTCTGCGGCGGCCAGCACGGAAGCACATGCCTGCGGTACGCGCGCCTCCATCCCCTCAAGCGCGAGCGTGGCAAAGAGCAGCCCCACCTGCGCCTCGAGCCGCGGCAACCCGGCAGGCGCGCGCCCCGCGCGCCGCGTCAGCAGTCCGGCATGCTGGGCCAGCGCGCGCAGGAAATGCTCCTGCCGCGCCGGGACCATTCCCTGCATCAGAAAGACCGCATGCACGATCCAGCGAATCGAACGCCGACCGACAAGCCCCGGTGTCCAGCCCGGCCCGCGCCCATTACCGAATCTGACGAACCACTCCTCCAGCCCGGTCTGTGCCAGTGCGCGCGCCCTTGCATTGCCCACGGCGGCCAGATCGTCGAGCCAGACAAATCCGTGCAGCGCCTCGAGCGCGGCGGCGCTTTGCGCGTCGAACGGTACGCGCCCCGGGGTGCTGAGCAACTCGCCCGCCATCAGGAAATTGCCCGCCAGCATCTGCTGGCCGCGCGCAAACTGCCCGACCGCGCGCGGTTCGGGCTGCGAGCTCAGCATACTGGGTCGGGTGCGACCGAGCAGCCATCGCGCCAGTACGCGGTCTATCAGACGGACAGGAAATGCGCCCGACGCGCTGCGTTTACTCACGTTACCCTTGCCTTGACTTTCCAACCCCGTTGGCGACGAGGCACTCTGCGCACTCTCTACAGGGCAGGCGCGTGGCTGTCATGTCCTGTAATGCAGCCGGTCCCCTTCGCTCGCGACATTCATCCCTCATGTTGCAGGGCAGCGATGAAAAACCCGTCAATCCCGCCCCGTTCGGGCCAGAAATCGGGGCGCGTGCGCAGCCCTCCTTCGGTTGTTCGCCATGCGGCGGGCAGTTCGGGCAGATCTGCGGGCAGAGCGCGAGCGGGGTGGCGGCCAAGGGCTGCGCGGATCTGGTCCTCGCCCTCGGAGGGCAGCAGCGAGCAGGTGCAATAGACAACGCGCCCGCCTGCGCGCAGCAGCCCCTGCGCGGGGTCCAGCGCACGGTCGAGCAGCGCCGCCTGCAACGCCCGCAACTGCGTGACCTGCTCGCGCTTGCGCAGGAAAGGCAGTTCCGGGTGGCGTCGGATCGTGCCGGTGGCGGAACAGGGCGCATCCAGCAGGATCGCGTCAAACGGGGTGTCGGGTCGCCAGTCGAGCGCGTCGGCGACAACCAGTTCAGCCTGCAGCCCGGTGCGGGTCAGATTGTCGCGCAGCCGCGCCATGCGCGCGGCGGAAATGTCGAGCGCGGTGACCTCCATCCCCATCGCGGCAAGTTGCATGGTTTTGCCGCCTGGCGCCGCGCAGAGGTCCAGCACCCGCGCGCCCGCCATATCCGACAGCAGCCGGGCGGGCAGGGCGGCCGCCGCATCCTGCACCCACCACGCGCCTTCGGCATAGCCGGGCAAGGCGCTGATCTGGCCGGGGTCGTGAAGCCGCAGGCTGCCGGTGGGCAGCAACTCGCCCGCCAGCCCCTCGGGGCACGGCCCGCGCAGGGTCAGATCCAGCGGTGTCGGCACCAGATGCGCGGCCTCGATGGCCTGTGTCACCTTCGCGCCATAGGCATTCTGCAGCGCCCCGCGCAGCCAGTCGGGCAGGCGGGGCACCGGGCCTGCCTGCCAGTCCAGCCCCTCTGCCAGCCCGCGCAGCACCGCATTGACCAGCCCCGCAAGCTTCGGGTGCCCGGCCCTGCGCGTGAGGTCGACGGCGTCATGAATCGCACCATGCGGCGCGGCACCCTCGACATGGATTTCGATCAGCGCCAACCGCAGGACCCAGCGCACTGGGTCGGGCGGGTGTTTGCGCATCGCACCGCGCAGGTGATGATCGGCCCGACCGGCATGGCGAAAGAGGCTCAGCGCCAGCCGCTGCGCGCGCGCTTTGTCGGCCGTGGGCAGCGATGCGAAGTCCTGCGGTGGTTTGCTCAACACCTCGGACAGGCTGCGGCCTGTGTCCAGCACCTGCCGAACAAGGCCGAGCGCGGCAGCGCGAGGGGCAAGCGAGGTAGGGGCGGGCATGGCGGTGAAACCTTGTCGAGGGGCGCGCGGGCGGTATATCAGGGGCAAGCGAGATGACAAGGTGCTGCCCGATGAGCGACAAGCATACGCCCGAGATGTCCGAGGCCGCGCGCCGCGCCGCCCTGCCGCCCGCCGCCCAGCGCGCGCTGGCC
>SKIM01000313.1 GCA_007116445.1 Natronohydrobacter sp. | reverse complement strand
GCGTTCTGGAGCTTGGGTGCGGGACGGGCGGCACGGCCATTCGTCTGGCGCCGGGCGTCGCGGAATGGATCGCCACGGATTTTTCCCCCGAGATGATCCGCATCGCAAGCGCCAAACCCGGGGCAGAGAGGGTCAATTTTCGCGTCGCCGAAGCCCATGACGCGCTGCGCGATGGACCGTTCGATGCGATCTGCGCGTTCAACCTGCTGCATCTGGTCGATGACATGCCGACCCTCTTGCACGACATCGCGGCCAGCCTGCGCCCCGGCGGGGTGCTGATCTGCAAGCTGTGGTGCTTCGCCGAGGTCAGACCAAGCCTGCGCCTGTTGATCAGACTCTTGCGCGTGCTCAGGATCTTCCCGGCAACGCAGATGCTTGGTCGCGCAGAGGTGCTGCACGCGCTGGATCAGGCCGGTCTGGAACTCGTCGCGGACAAAATCTTCGGCGCCTACACACAAAACCCCTATTTGGTCGCGCGCCGACCTCTGGGCGGCTGACCTCAGACCGGGTTCTGTGCGCCTGCGAAGAACAAGAGCCGCCCCTGCGCGTCGTAAATGGGCCGGATCCGCAACCGGTTCACAAAAGCCGAGCCATCCTTGCGATAGTTCAGGATGTCGATGGTGAAGCGCGTCTCGGCGCGCAACGCCTGGCGGATTGCGTCGATCGCATGCGGGTTGGTGTCCGGTCCTTGCAGAAAGCGGCAATTGCGCCCGACGGCTTCTTCGACACTGTAGCCTGTCTGTGCCTGAAATTCGTCGCTGACAAAGATCATCGGATTGTCGGGAAGATTCGGGTCTGAAAAGACCACGCTCATATCTCTCTCATCGCGCTCCAGAAATTCCCGCAATGCGGCTTGATCCATCTGAACTTTGGTCGAGGACATCGCATGCTCCGGGTTGTCGAGACACATTTATCATGGGCAAGTCGCAGCCGCTGTGCAACCCCCGACTGGCCGAAGATCAAGGCACAAGCCATTCCCCCGCCCAGTCGGCGGCGCGACGAAACCGCGCACGGCGATGATCCTTGCCCAGATGGAGCAGATCCATCTCCGTGACGGCGAGGCTGAGGATGGCAAAGGCCGACGGGTCAGGGATCTTGGTGTAATCCAGCGCCGCAGGCACAGGCGTCCCGGGCGCGGGAACGCTGCCATAGGCGCTGCGGCCATGTTCGGGCAGCTCTGCCCAGATCGCGGCGGACGCAGCCCCGCTGAGAATTGTGACCTCTGCCTGAAGCCTGATCTGCAGATGCGCGCCGCTGTCCCAGACATGCAGCGCCGCGAAGGGCGAGGCGCGCAGCTCTGCCACCTTGGCAGACTGCAGATCGGTGTAAACCTTCAGGGTCGCGCGCGCCCGCTCGACCCCGCGCAGAACCACTGTGCGCGCTTGCGGCCTGCCCTCTGCGCTGACTGTGGCAAGTGTCGGATGGCGGGCGGCCGCGTGGCGATCCTGCACACCGCGCGCCAGCCGCGCCCAGCCCTGCGCATGAAGCCCCTCCAGCGTCCGCGCCCAGGGATGTGGATCGGCGCTCATTTGCAGATAGCGCGGCGGGTGCCCAATGCCCGCACCCGTTTGCGCCAGGCACGGTAACTGCCAGGTTTCAGCTCGGCACGCATCAGCGTATTGACCTGATCGGGCTGCAATCCGTGCAGGGCGCGGATATCCGCGAAGGCGATGTGGTCACTCAACGCCATCTCGATGATCTCCTCGATCGCGGCGCGGTCCAGCGGCTCTGGCGTCATGGGCGCTCCTCCTGCTCCCGGTCTGTCGCGGGCCACAATCTGGGGCAATGCGGCAGTTCGTCAATTGACCGCGGGCTTCTGGGCGATACCTCCGCTGCGACAAGAGGATACCGAGAACAGGCAGATGAAAAGCGCAGCCCGAAATATTGTGATAGGCTCCGGCATTACGGGGGTCAGCTGCGCCCGCGCTCTGATGCAGATCGGTGAGACAGTCATCGTGCTCGACAAGGGGCGCGGGATCGGCGGGCGTATGGCCACCCGTCGCGTCGCGCTCGAAACCGGCGATATCAGCTTCGATCACGGGGCCCAGGTCTTGCCCGCGCGCAACAATGCTTTCGCAACGCTGATGCGTGACGCAGGTGCTGCCGCATGGGATCAGGGTGGCGGACTGGTGGGCATGCCGGGAATGTCGCAAATCCCGCGCCGACTGGCCGAAGGGCTGGATCTGCGTCAGGGGATCGAGATCACGGCCCTTGCCTATCACGACGGGCAATGGATGCTCTCCAGCCCGGGCGGAGCGTTCCGGGCGCAGCGCCTGATCCTGACCATTCCTGCGCCACAGGCTCTGCAACTGCTTGGCCCCATGCACCCGCTCGCAACTGCGCTCAGAGCGGTCGAGATGCGCCCCTGCCTGACCCTGATGGCTGCTTTTCCACCGGACAGCCAGCGTCCTTTTTCGCAGCGTTCGGATCCCGACCATCCGCTCGCGTGGATTGCGCAGGACAGCAGCAAGCCGGGGCGCAGCACTGCCGCCGTGACCTGGGTCGCGCAGGCCGGGCCAGAGTTTTCAGCGCAGAATCTGGAAAACAGCCCCGAAGACATCGCGGCGCAGATGCTTCCGCTTTTGTGTGACGCCATCGGCGCAAACCCGCAAACCGCCTTGCACCTCCGCGCCCATCGCTGGCGCTATGCACAAACTCTCCGGCCACTCGGGGCCGCGTATCTCAGCGACGGCGCGACCAATCTCTTTCTTGGCGGCGACTGGTGTCTTGGCGCGCGTGCCGAACACGCATGGCAAAGCGGGGCTGCGATAGCTGCGGCAATTGCAGGGTCAACAGATGCGCGATGATCCCCGCATCGCCAGTTTGCTGCGGCTGATCACAGCAGCGATGCGCCCCGCGCCCGGTTCAGGGCGAATCGCACTGGCGCTGAGCCTTGGGCTTCCCACGCATCTGATCTTTGCTGCTGCGGTTCTCGCCATGATCACGGCCATGTTCTTTGGCATGAGCGAAAGCTTCGGGCGTGTCCCGCAGCCTTGGGCCTGGATCGCGAATGCTGCCCTGATCGTGCAATTCCCGCTCGCCCACTCGCTTCTTCTCACTGGACCAGGAGGCCGCTTGCTTGCCCGGCTGATCCCCGGCCCGCATGGCGCGACACTCGCGACCACGACCTATGCGCTGATCGCGTCGCTGCAGCTTCTGGCGCTATTTGCGCTCTGGACGCCATCGGGGATCATCTGGTGGCAAGCCGAGGGCGTGGTTTTCTGGGTGATCTGCATGGCTTATG
>SKIM01000298.1 GCA_007116445.1 Natronohydrobacter sp. | reverse complement strand
CGGCTCTACCGCAATGTGACCGAAGGGACGGGCAACTGGCTGGCGGTCGATCTGCGCCAGAGTGGCGCGAATACCTTCGCCATCGGCGCGCGGATCACCGTGACCACGGATCAGGGCGCGCAATGGCAAGAGGTCAGCATCGGCGGTGGCCATGCGGGCGGCCATCTGGGGCCGCTGCATTTCGGTCTGGGCCATGCCAGCGCAGCGCAGCTGCATGTGATCTGGCCCGACGGGCAGGAAAGCCACAAAATTGCCACCAGTCTTAACCGCCGCGTAACCTTGATGCGCGAAGATTGAGGTCCGGGGCAATCCCGCCCCCGACCACAGGAGCCGCACAGATGCCGCAGCCGAAATCCGTCCTTGTCACTGGCGCAGGGTTCAGCGGAGCAGTGGTTGCGCGGGCGCTGGCCGAAGCGGGCCATCTTGTGACCGTGATCGACGCGCGCGACCATGTGGCAGGCAATTGCCATACGGCGCGCGACCCTGAAACCGGGGTAATGGTGCATCATTACGGCCCGCATATCTTCCACACCGATGATGCGCAGGTCTGGGACTATGTCAGCGCCCATGCACAGATGATGCCCTATCGCCATCAGGTGAAAGCCCGCGTGGGTGGCCGGGTCTATTCCCTTCCGATCAACCTGCACACGATCAACCAGTTCTACGGCATCTCGCTCTCGCCGGCCGAGGCCCGCGCCTTCATCACGGCCCAGTCACGCGGGGCCCCTGTCCAGTCCTTTGAGGATCAGGGCCTGCGCTTCATCGGCCCCGCGCTCTACGACGCCTTCTTTCGCGGCTATACGCGCAAGCAATGGGGGGTTGACCCCACCCGCCTGCCCGCCTCGATCCTCAAACGCCTGCCCTTGCGCTTCACATACGACGACAATTACTTCGCGCACAGCTTTCAGGGCATCCCGCGCGACGGATATACAGCGCTCGTCGCCTCGATCCTGAAACACCCGCGCATCGAGCTGCAACTGAAGACCCGCGCGGAAGATATCGATGCCAGCGCCTACGATCATCACGTCTATACCGGCCCGCTGGACCGCTATTTCGGCCACAGGCTGGGGCGGCTGAGCTATCGCAGCCTGCGTTTCGAACATGAGCGCGTGGCGGCCCCCCATCAGGGGACAGCGGTGATGAATTACTGCGATGCGGATATCCCTTTCACCCGGATCACCGAACATATGTATTTCGCCCCCTGGGAAGCCGCGGAATTCACGCAATCGGTCATCACGCGCGAGTACAGCCACAGCACGGGCGCAGACGACATTCCCTATTACCCGGTGCGGCTCCTGGACGATAAATCGCTGCTTGCGCGCTATGATGCGCTCGCCCGCGCCACACCCGGCGTGACCTTTCTGGGGCGGCTGGGCAGTTATGCCTATCTCGATATGGATCTGGCCATCCGACGCGCGCTCGATGTCGGCCAGCATCTGACGCAGGCCTTCGCGCGCGACCGAAGCCCGCAGGTCTTCGTCCACCCGCTCTGCGCCTCCGAAAGCGCCGCAGCCGACCCGCGCCCGGTGATCGCAGCCGAATAACGCGCGCAGCCCAGGTGACATTCCCACGCCAACCGCGCCCCGAAGGATCACTGGCGCGGCCCCTCCCCGGCCGATCTCGACCGTCCATGCCCCGAAGGCAGCAGCGATCACAGCAGGACAACGCCTGCGCGCGACCACGCAGACTGCCCCCATCCTTTGGTCTAATTGCGCGACAGGGTGATTCGCTGTTCTCTGTCGGCAACCAAAAAGCCGCGCCATATGTTCCAATGGTTCGGCCAAACTGGCCCGGACCAGAGGCGATCTGCCGCGATGACATGGCAGAGATCGTTTCGCGGCCAGGGTGATGCGCGTCTGACCCCGGTCGGACGCACACGACTTACCAAGCCGTCACGAGGAGGCGGCATATTCAGGAGGAAGACCCAATGAACCAGATGACCCAAGCTGATTTCCGCACATCATCGCCTTTCCGCGAGCGCTATGGCAATTTCATCGGTGGCAAATTCGTCGAGCCCGTGAACGGGCGCTACATGGACAACATCACGCCGATCACCGGCCAGAAAGTCTGCGAAGTCGCACGCTCGGACGCCGCTGACATCGAACTCGCGCTCGATGCCGCACATGCCGCGAAGGACGCCTGGGGCAAGACCTCTGCGACCGAGCGCTCGAACATCATTCTGCGCATCGCCGACCGTCTGGAGCAAAACCTCGACCTGCTGGCCGCCGCCGAGACATGGGATAACGGCAAGCCCATCCGCGAGACGACCAATGCCGATATCCCGCTGGCCGTGGACCATTTCCGCTATTTCGCAGGCGTGTTGCGCGGGCAGGAAGGCACCATGTCGCAGATCGACAATGACACGGTCGCCTATCACTTCCAGGAACCGCTCGGCGTTGTCGGCCAGATCATCCCGTGGAACTTCTCGATCCTGATGGCGGCATGGAAACTCGCCCCGGCACTGGCTGCGGGCAACTGCATCGTCCTCAAGCCCGCCGAGCAGACCCCCGCCGCAATCCTTGTGCTGGTCGAGACCATTGCCGACCTGCTGCCCGCCGGTGTTCTGAACATCGTCAACGGCCTCGGCGCGGAAACCGGCGATGCGCTGGCGCGTTCGAACCGGATCGCCAAGATCGCCTTCACCGGCTCGACCGCGACAGGCCGCAAGATCATGGAAGCCGCAACCGTCAACCTGATCCCGGTCACGCTGGAACTGGGCGGCAAGTCGCCGAACATCTTCTTCTCCGACATCATGGCGCAGGATGATGCGTTCCTCGACAAGGCCGTGGAAGGGTTCGTGCTCTTTGCCTTCAACCAGGGCGAAGTCTGCACCTGCCCGAGCCGCGCGCTCATTCAGGAAGACATCTACGAGGAATTCATCGCGCGCTGCATCGCACGGGTGAAAGCCATCAAGCAAGGCGACCCGCGCGACATGAACACGATGCTGGGCGCGCAGGCGTCCAAGCAGCAGCATGACAAGATCATGTCCTATTTCACCATCGGCGTGGAAGAAGGCGCGGAAGTGCTGACCGGTGGTGCCTCGGCCAAGATGGACGGCGATCTCGAAGGTGGCTTCTATATCGAGCCCACGATCTTCAAGGGCCACAACAAGATGCGTGTGTTCCAGGAAGAAATTTTCGGCCCGGTCGTGTCGGTGACGACCTTCAAGACCGAAGAGGAAGCGCTCGCAATCGCCAATGACACGATGTACGGCCTCGGCGCTGGTGTCTGGACCCGCGACGGCACGCG
>SKIM01000069.1 GCA_007116445.1 Natronohydrobacter sp. | reverse complement strand
TCGGCGGACGGCCAGAGGCGGGCGATCTCGCACTGGTGCTGGGCGAGACGCAGGGCCATCTGGGCCAATCCGCGCTTCTGGCCGAAGCTTTCGGGATCGAAGCGGGCGACGCGCCTGTGGTCGATCTGGATGCCGAGCGCAAACACGGCGACTTCCTGCGCGCGCATGGCGCCTGGGTGAAGGCCGCGACGGATCTGTCCGATGGCGGGCTTGCGCTTGCGGCGTTTGAAATGGCCGAGGCCGCAGGGCTGGGCGTCAGCTTGGACGCGGACGACATCGCGACGCTCTTTGGCGAAGATCAGGCCCGCTACCTGCTGGCCTGCAGCTTCGATCAGGCCGAAGCCCTGATGGTCGCCGCAGGTCAGGCCGGGGTCACGCTCGCGATGGTGGGGCGTTTCGGTGGCGACGCCGTCAGCCTCGGCAGCGACAGCGCACCGCTGGCCGATCTCTCGACGCTCTATCGCACAAGCTTCGCGCGCGCGATCGGCGACGCTTGATCTGGCCCGACAGCGGGATTACCTTCACGCCAAAGGGAAAAGGAACTGCCACGATGGCCATCACTGTCACCGAACTGGAACAGCTTCTGCGCGACGGATTTCCGAATGGCAAGGTCACGATCACGGATCTGGCCGGCGACGGAAATCACTACGCGGCCGAAGTGATCGACGAAAGCTTTCGCGGTCTGAACCGCGTGCAACAACAGCGCGCGGTCTATGCTGCGCTCAAGGGCAAGATGGACGGCAATCATGGCGAATTGCACGCGCTTGCCCTGACCACCAAAGCCCCTGACTGAATTTCGAGAGGACATGCCATGAGCGCCCAAGACCAGATCAAGCAAACTGTTGAGACGAACGATGTCGTGCTCTACATGAAAGGCACCAAGACCATGCCGCAATGCGGCTTTTCCAGCCGTGTGGCCGGGGTGCTGAATTTCATGGGCGTGGACTATGCCGATGTAAATGTGCTGGCCGATGATGCGATCCGCCAAGGGATCAAGGACTATTCGGACTGGCCAACCATCCCGCAACTCTATGTGAAGGGCGAATTTGTCGGCGGCTGCGACATCATCACCGAAATGACCCTTTCGGGCGAACTGGATCAGCTTTTTGACGCCAAGGGCGTACAGTATGACAAGGACGCTGCCGAAAAGATCCGCGAGGCGAATGCCTGAGACGCCGCATCGCGGGGGCTGCAGGCGCGCAGGCCCCGCACTACGCGGCGCGTCACCTTTGCCGCGCTGAAACACAAGCGGCAGGTCGCGCGAAAAGACACGCGCATGTCTGCGCCCGAGGACACGGTGCCCAAGACAGCTGGTGCAGGTGATATCAGCGTGCTGGCCGATCGCTTATCCGCAAACTGACAGAGCGACGCGCGCCAACAGCCGACCTCATCGCAGGCAGAACGCACCCCTATACCCCGCTCGGCTTGATTTACCCCCGCTTAACCCCCAGTCCAGGGGCGCCGCCCACTGCGTTCTGTGACGGTCTGCATCTCGATCCGGCCGTTTTTCAGACGATAGCTGCGCGCCCCGGTCGCGCGCAGATCGCGCGGGGTGATCAGCTCGCACGGCCCGGCGCGCTGCTCGGGGGCTTCCGTGGTGATGACGATCCGGCCCGGCAGACAGACATCTGGCAACTGCGCCAGCGCCCGCTTGCCAGCCAGATGCACCACGTCAAACCCGCCGCCCTGCAGATGCACGACCATATCGCGCGGCCCTGCCCCGCTGCGGGCATGAGCTGCGTCCTGCGCGGCGCTGTCGCCATCGGCCTGCAGCCAGCTCGACGCCGCGAAACTGCCCGCCCGCGCGCGACTGAGCGCGCGCCCTTCGGCGGTCATCAGCCCCACCACATCGCCTTCCGGCGCGATCAGCAAGGTCGGGCGCGGGGTCATGCTCCAACCGATCAAGGCCAGGCAGATCACCGCGACAGCGGCCCAGGCCGCGCGCCCTTGCCACAGGATCCCCCATAACGCCCCCAGCGCGATGGCCGGGATGACCCAGGGCGCGGGCTGCACGATGGGGATGACCGCGCCCTCCAGCGCGCTCACCCAGGCTGCGACCTGCAAGATCCAGCCGATGGCCGGTCCCATCAGCGCCAGCCCGATCCCTTCCAGCCCGAACGGCGCCAGGATCGCGGCCAACACGGCCGCAGGCATGACCACAAGCCCCATCAAGGGCACAGTCAACAGATTGGCGATCAACCCGTATTCGGCAATGCGGTTGAAACTCGCCGCGGCAATCGGCGCGGTCGCGATCCCGGCCACGACCGAGCAGATCACGACCGAGATCACCGGCAGCACCCAGCGCGGCACCCGTGCGCGCCAGCCGCGCTCGTCTGCCAGAAAGCGGAACACCGCGACCAGCGCCACTGTTGCCGCGAAACTCATCTGGAATCCGGCCTGCACCAGCGCTTCGGGGCGCAGGATCAGGATGATCATCGCCGCCATGGCGACCGAGCGCAACGAGATCGCGCGGCGATCCAGCAAGACCGCGACCAGCATCACAGCCACCATGATGAAGGCGCGCTCTGTGGCCACATTGCCCCCTGACAGCGCCAGATAGAACGCGCCCGCCCCCAGCGCCCCGAGCGCGGCCAGCTTGCGCGTGGGCACGCGCAGCGCGAAGGGCGGCACCAGCGTCATGGCCAGCCGCAGCAAACCATAGACGAAGCCGGTCAACAGCCCCATATGCAGCCCCGAAATCGCCAGCAGATGCGCGAGATTGGAGCGGCGCAACTCCTCCATCTGTGCCTGCGCGATCCCGGAGCGATCCCCGGTCAGGATCGCCGCCGCAAAGCCGCCGCGATCCCCTGGCAGCCGCTCTTGCACCGCCGCCGAAATCGTCATGCGCAGCCGGTGCAATGCCAGACCGCGCGCCCCATCGGGACGCGGGACCGCCGCAAGCACCGGCACGCGGGTATAGCCGACAGCGCCCAGCCCCTCGAACCAGGCAAGGCGACGAAAATCGAACCCACCCGGTTCGGATGGTGCAGGCGGCGGGCCAAGATGGCCGGTTGTCATCACCCGCACGCCCGGCTCCAGCGGCACGAACCCTTGGGTGCCATGCAGCGACAGGCGCACATGCGCCGGGGTGCGCGCAGGACCGATCCCTTCCAGCACCACCTGATCCAGCGTCAGGCGCACTGCATCGCTTGCCGAGCGGTCAATCTTGACGATCCGGCCCTCGATCGCCCCGAAGAACCGATATTCCAGCACCGGCGCTGCGACCTGATGGCTGCGATAGCCCGCAACCAG
>SKIM01000186.1 GCA_007116445.1 Natronohydrobacter sp. | reverse complement strand
TCTGACGCTCTATTCCGGCGATACAAGCCATCACCGCGATAATCTGTCCTCGGGCTGTCCCAAGATCTGGGTCGCGCTGCGCGGCCAGAACCCGGAGCGCGCCGAAATCGTGTTGGTCACCGCTGACCCCTATGAGGGCGAAGGCTATGCCGCCGATCTCGATCTGATCGTCGAAGCCGTGCCGATGCCAGACAGCATCCGCGCGCAGGTCGCGGATTTCATCGACCGCTATCACGTCGATATGCCGTTCAAGAAGCGCAAGCGTCTGCCGGTGGACCCCAATGCCATGACCGCGCGCGCGCCTAGGGTGCTGCAAGAGGCCGACAAATGGACAAACGCCCCGCGCCGGAGGTAAGACATGGCACAGCCGCCCGAAGATGAACCGTTTTTCAGCCGTTGGTCGCGGCGCAAGCGCGTCGCCGGGGCGGAGGATCTGCCCGCGCCCGAACCGCAGGCCCCGCCGGCCGCCGCACCGGTCGCGCCGCAAGACGAATCACTGTCGCCCGAAGAGCTGGCGGCGCTGCCCTCGCTGGATGATCTGACCGTGGGCAGTGACATTCGCGCCTTCATGCAAAAGGGTGTGCCTGATGCGCTGCGCAATGCCGCGCTGCGCAAGATGTGGATGCTGACCCCGGCCATCCGCGACCATAATGACCCGGCTGTGGATTACGCCTGGGACTGGAACACCCCTGGCGGCGTGCCGGGGGACGGCGCCGCGCTGCCCGCCGAAAAGGCCGCGCAGATGTTGCGCGATCTGACAGCGCCGCGCCGCGATGCAGAACCCGAAAAACCGTTGGAAAATGTAGATCCACACTCTGCCGAAGCCCCGGCGCAGACCACGGATGCGGCACCGCAGAACGCGCCGGAAACCGCGCCCGAATCCGCTGCGGCGCAGACGGGCGCGGTCTACAGTGATCGCGACAAAGACAAAGAAAATCAGTCAACTAATCGCGCCACCCCGCCGCGCCGCGGGCATGGCGGGGCCGCGCCGCATTAGACTTTGGTCGTAGTCCTTCGCCGGGCAGGCAGAGGACGAAAAGGCTGGACAGAATTCGCCCGGCTCGTGTAGATTGCATACTGTTGCATATTATTGCAGCCGACGCGAACAGGACACCAGCAGATGACAGATAGCCAGCCCGACACCGGGCCAGCAATCGATTCAACAGATCAGGCGCGCAGCGAACACTACCGCTTTGTGGCAAGACTGCTTGCAAACGCGCCGGATGCCGGGCTTCTGCAGCAGATCGCGCAGTTGCAGGGCGATCAGACGCCCATGGGACGCGCCTTTTCGGCGCTTGCCCGGGCTGCGGACGGGGCCGCCCCTCAGGCCATCGCGCGCGAATATTTCGAATTGTTCGTCGGTGTGGGGCGCGGTGAATTGCTGCCCTATGGCAGTTTTTACCAGACCGGGTTCCTGAACGAGCGCCCCCTTGCGGAACTGCGCGCGGATCTTCGGGCGCTGGGTGTCGCGCGGGCCGCAGGGCGGCACGAGCCAGAAGATCACATCGCGCTTCTGTTCGAGGTCATGGCCGATATCGCCGCCGGGCAGATCGCGCTGCCGCTCGATGCGCAGTCACAGTTTTTCAATCGTCATCTTGCTCCATGGGCGGGGCAGTTCTTTGACGATCTGGCCGTTGCGCCCAGTGCGCAGTTTTACCGACCGCTGGCCGAAATCGGCCAGCTTCTGATCGAGATCGAATCGCGGGCCTTTGCGCTCGCGGCTTGAGGACCATGACCACAGACACAGGGATCTCGCAGCTTTGGGCCTGCCTGATCCGGCCATACGGGAGGTATCGAATGGGACAGGACAAGCATACGCCAATCAGCCGCCGCGCCTTTTTCGGTGTGGCGGCGACCGGGGCGGCCTCTGCCGGGGCCATGACCATGGGCGGCGCGCAGCCGAGCTTTGCGCAGCAGGTGGGCGATGAGCGCACCCGCGCGCGCTACACCAGGACCGAACATGTCGAACATTTCTACCGGACAAACCGCTACTATCCACGGGGGGAAAACTGATGCTCGTCAAACGCAGATCACGCGAGGCCGCAGCCACAGGTCGCCTGTCGCAGATGGCCGCCGGGGTGGCGGCAAAACCGCTTGACCGCCGCAGCTTCCTGCGCGCCTCGGGGCTGACGGTCGGCGGGCTGGCCGCGCTGTCGGCCGTTGGTGCAGGCATGACCCGCCGGGTGGAAGCCGCAGGCTTTACCGACATGCGCCAACCCATCGAGATCAAGACCAACATGTGCACGCATTGCTCGGTCGGCTGCACGGTCAAGGCCGAAGTGCAAAACGGCGTCTGGGTCGGTCAGGAACCCGCCTGGCACAGCCCGATCAATCGCGGCACGCATTGCGCCAAGGGCGCGTCGGTGCGCGAGCTGGTCCATGGCGACCGGCGCATCAAATACCCGATGAAGAAAGTCGGCGGCGAATGGCAGCGCATCAGCTGGGATCAGGCGCTCGATGAGATTTCCGACAAGATGACCGAGATCCGGGGCCGTTCCGGCGCGGATTCCGTCTATCTGCTCGGCTCGGCCAAATTCTCGAATGAAGGCGCTTACCTGTTCCGCAAATTCGCGGCCTTCTGGGGTACGAACAATGTCGACCATCAGGCCCGTATCTGCCACTCGACGACTGTGGCGGGCGTCGCCAATACCTGGGGCTACGGCGCGCAGACCAACAGCTATAACGACATCCGCAACGCCAAGACCGTGATCTTCATGGGCTCGAATGCGGCCGAAGCGCATCCTGTGTCGTTGCAGCATATCCTTGAAGGCAAGGAAACCCAGCGCGCGAATGTCATCGTGCTCGACCCGCGTTTCACGCGCACAGCGGCCCATGCGACCGAATATGTCCGCTTCCGCCCCGGCACGGATATCGCGGTCATTCATGGGATGCTCTACCACATTTTCGAGAATGGCTGGGAAGACAAGGAATACATCGCCCAGCGCGTCTGGGGCATGGATCAGGTCCGCGAGGTGGTGAAGGATTACACCCCCGATGTGGTCGAAAACATCTCGGGCATCGATGGCGAAACGCTCAAGCGGGTGGCGCAGAAATTCGCGCAGGAACGCCCCTCGACCTTCATCTGGTGCATGGGCGGCACGCAGCACACGGTCGGCACGGCCAATGTGCGCGCCTATAACCTGTTGCTGCTGGCCACTGGCAATGTCGGCGGCGAGGGCAATGGCGCGAATATCTTCCGCGGCCATTGCAACGTGCAGGGCGCGACGGATTTCGGCCTCGATGTGGGCAACCTGCC
>SKIM01000101.1 GCA_007116445.1 Natronohydrobacter sp. | reverse complement strand
CTGCGCCATGCGATCAAGCTCGCTGAGATCCTGCTGACGCACCCGCGTAAAGCGATGCACCAGCCAATTCGCGAACCAGCCCAACCCGAAGGCCACGAACAGGATGATGGCCGTCACGATCACAAAACTTATGCGGTTCATAATGTCCTCTCTCGCGCGTGTCGGGCGCTGCTTTCTGGGGGGCTCATCGCTCCGGACGCGGACGCGGACGTGCGTTGTCGCCTGCGCCCTCCGTCACGCTGATGACAAGATCAGCCTCATCGCGCTGCGCGTCCGGCGCTGGCGCTTCCGGCTGCGCCACGATGCCGCTGTCGCGCTCCGCCCGCGCGGCTTCGGCCGAGGCTCCGATCAGCCGGAACTCGATCCGGCGATTGGCCTCGCGCCCCTCGGCAGTGGCATTGTCAGCGATCGGGAATTCTGGCCCATAGCCGCGCGTCTCATATTCCGAGACCGGCACCCCGCGCGCGACCAGCGCGGCTTTGACTGCATCGGCGCGTTGCTGGCTGAGACGCATATTCGTCTCCAGCCGCCCCTGGCTGTCCGTATGCCCACCGATCTCGACTTCCATCCGCCCGCAATTGCGCAGAATTTCCGCGATCTCGTCGACCACGCGCATGGCACCAGATACAATCGTCGCCGAACCGGGATCAAAGGTGATCTGCTGCACGGCCAGCGTCTCTTCAATCCAGCGCTCGCAGCGCCCTGGCGTGGGCTGCATCGCAATCGGATCGAACCGCTCGTCATAGGTGATGTTGAGATTGAAAACCGCGCCTTGCCCCAGCTTGTCGGCAAGCACGCGGGCGATATCGTCCGTCGCATTTGGATTGCCCGAAACACCGGTCACATCCATCCGGTCGGGCCGCACCCGGACCAGACCATGTTCAAGTTGGCCGAGAATATCGACGGCCAGCAGCGCACGGACCGGCCAGCCTTCGGGCAGATCAGGATCGACGCGCGCGGTCATCATCACTGACGGCAAGCCGAACTCGGCACGCGCCAGCGACTGGACCGCATCGCGCAACCGCTCGTCGGTCAGCCGTCCACGCAGCACGACCGACCCCTCGACCGAGCGCGAAGCAACGAATTCAAGTACATCCTCGCCGCGCGCCAGATCTTCTTCGCTGGGCGGCAAGCGCGTCGCGGTCAGGGAAAACACATCCGGCAAGGCGGTTTCCAGCGCGCCCACGGCCTGATCGAACTCCGCCAGCGGGACTGAATTGGGCACAACCAGCGAAATATCGGAATCCGCCAGCGTCACGGTGCCTGATTCCAGACGCGCCAACGCCCGGATTGATTCCACCGCCCCCAGCTGCCAACGCGGAGAAGGGCTGCCCAGCCCGATGGTGCAACTGAGCACGCCCGCCGCACCTGCCGCACGCGCAGCGCTGATAATGGCCGCGCGTGCATCCGTGCTGTCGGCCGCACAGGCATCAAACCGTGCACCGGCCTCGTCAATCACAAACCGCAAGGTGAAAGGCGTGATCACCGGGCGTGGGGCCGAAATATTGACCGTACTGACCAATCCGCGCGGGCGCGCGCGGGTCAGTTTCTCGCGCATTTCATCGCGCTGACGCTCGCTCTCGGCCAAGCCAGTGACCTCAACCCGGTCTGCCGCGATGGAAATCTTGCTCGACGGCACCATGACCAGCGCCTCCAGCCCATAACTGACCGCCTGCTCCCATCCCTCGGGCACCGGATGGCTGGCACGTTCGATCATGTTGACGACCGAGATCTCCCGGTCGATGCCTTCGATCCGCGAGACGATCGAGTCGACCTCATAATCCGCCGGGACCAGCCCGATCATCGACACATCAAGGCCGTTGCGCAGGATTTCGAGCAGGAAACGCGGCGCCGCGATTTCCATTGATGCAGCAACCGTGATCGCGTCGATGACGCGCTCGGGCGCCACCACGCCCGTCACCGCGCTCAGCGCTCGGAAGCGCGCTGCTTCGCTCTCGGCCTCGCCGCTGAGCGTCACCAGCAGCCCGTCAGTCGACACATCCGCCCAATCGAGCGACTGCTCGGCCAAAGCCTCTTGCGCATCGCGCGCGACGGCGAATTCGATCACGCGCACCGCAAGATTGGCCGCGGCGACTGCAAGGCAGGCTGCCAGCACGAAAGCCGCGACCATCATCAGCGACGCGCGGCGCGAGCCAGGTACGCCCGCGATCCGGGCCTTCAACCCGGCAGTAAAGCTCATGGGATTTTCAGTCATGCCAGTCCCCTAGCGCCAAGCTGCGGCGGGTGCAATCATACGAAAATTGCGATGGCAAGAAACAGCGCAGCCAGCAACCCGGCATCGCGATTGGAACGGAACAAACGCAAGCACTTTTCCGTGTCATTGATATCGAGCTTGCTGAGTTGCCAGTTCATATGCAGACCCAATGCCCAAGCCCCGGCCAGCGCCAGTGACATTTTCAGCGGGTCAGCCAAAGGGGCCAGGGCGTAGATGATCGCCAGCGACATCAGCACGACCGCAGCCACCAGAAAGCCACGCAGCCATGTCTCGGTCTGATCGCCAAAGAGCCGGGCAGTGGATTTCACCCCGATCAGCGCGTCATCCTCGCGGTCCTGATGCGCATAGATAGTATCATAAAACAGCGTCCAGCAGATGCCCGCAAGGTAAAGGAACACGGGCGGCAGGCCCAGCGCCCCGGTCTGCGCGGTCCACAAAAGCACCGCACCCCAGTTGAAGGCGAGCCCCAGAAAGATCTGCGGCCACCATGTGAAGCGCTTTGCAAAAGGGTAGATCGCGACCAAGCCCAGCGACAAAAGGCCCAGCCCGATGGACAGCCAGTTGAACGTGAAGAGGATCAACGCTGCGATGGCCATCTGCGCGCCCATCCAGATCAGCGCCTGGCGCACAGTGACCTGACCCGAGGGAATGGGACGCGAGCGGGTGCGCGCCACCTTGTCGTCAATATCGCGGTCGGTCACGTCATTCCATGTACAGCCCGCCCCGCGCATCAGAAACGCACCCATCGCGCTGGCCACGAACAGCCACAATGTCCACCAGCCGGCCATGTCTGGTTCGGCTGAAGCGCCCAGAAACAACCCCCACCAGCAGGGCAGCAGCAAAAGCCATGTGCCCACAGGGCGGTCCGCACGCGACAGACGCAGGTAAGGGCGCGCTTGTGCGGGCGCGTGGCTGTCGACCCAATTGGCCGGGATCGCATCTGCAACCATCCCCGATTGCAGCGGAGCCTCTGGCCTTTGGTCGGTCTCGGTCATACTCTGGGCCTCATGGACATGGATG